>CALLVY010000175.1 GCA_938015925.1 uncultured Saprospiraceae bacterium | reverse complement strand
ACCCCTCATTTAAGACATCAAAGCAAGGTAATTTGTAGGGATATTACATGCAAAAATCTTAGGGTCAGCAATGACCTTAATAAGGTGAGTGAGTCCAGTTCCATTGGGGGGTAGAGCTGGGTTTTGCTCACTTTTTTTTTGCCTAAAAAAAAAGAGCCGGATGCGATATGCATCCGGCTCTTTTTCGTTAGTAAGCTATACGGTATTTACTTTACATCTACCTCAATACGCTTATCTTGGTTGGCCAATTGCCAAGCAGTATGAAAAACGAGTCGACCAATCGTTTCCATTTTTTCAAAATTAATTTTCTCGACAGTATCTGTAGAACGGTGATAATCTTCGTGAGTTCCATTGAAGTAAAAGACCGCAGGAATTCCTTTCTCCGCAAAATTATAGTGGTCTGAACGATAGTAATAACGATTTGGATCGTCTGGTTCGTTATAAGTATAATCGAGGGTCAATTTGGTATACTTCGTATTGGCTGTTTCATTGATCTCATGCAACTCTGTACTCAACCGATCGGAACCAATCACATAAATATAATTTGGATTTTCGGTGTATTTTTTATCCACTCTTCCTACCATATCTACATTGATATTTACTACGGTATTTTCCAGTGGAAAAATCGGACGCGCGGTATAATATTCCGATCCTAAAAGTCCTTTTTCCTCTGCGGTAACAAGCATACATAAAACGGATCTTCGTGGCCCCACTCCTGCTTTCTTGGCTTTAGAAAAAGCTTCTGCTACTTCTATTACCGTAGATGTTCCAGAGCCATTATCATCTGCTCCATTATAAATAGCATCTCCTCTTTTTCCCAAATGATCATAATGTGCCGTAATCACAACGATCTCTTTTTTCAATCGCTCATCTGTTCCTTCGATAAAGCCCAATACATTTCTGCCATCGAGTACCCGAGCTCCTTTCTTTTGAATCAGATCAAGATCAACAGGAATCACCACCGATTTACTTCTTCCTTTTTTTTGCATCTTTTTTCGGGCTTTAACGACTTTAGAAAAAGTAGATCCCAATAAAGTTTTTGCCATCGTAGAAGAGATATAAATCGTATTCGCATAATGTTCTTCTGGTGCTTTGGATTGTCCCAAAACGACTTGGCGCCCCAACCATTCGTTTCTCTTTTCGCCAGCAAACTTTTGCATCTCATTTTCAATTACTAAGATAGCCTTGGCGCCATTGCGATAAGCCGCTTCCGCTTTTTTCTCCCAATTCGTCGACCATTCTGAATAGTCTTTAGTTCCCGTAATTCTGGAAATGCCTCTTCGATTAAATGGTTCGTCTTTATAAACCAATAGTATTTTATCTTTTACATCGACGCCTTTATAATCATTGTATTTTTCGTCTTCAATTCCATAACCCAGAAAAAGAACTTCTTTGACCTCCTTTTGTTCCAAGGTACTATTGCGCGTAGAAAAACTAATAAAATCTACACCGTGACGGTAAGTTTTATCATTCATTTTCAATTCGATTGTTTCCCATTGACTCCAGTTGAAGGCTACTTTTTGAAAATAAGAACCATCCACTACTGGTGGCAATCCAAAGGATTGGAATTGGTCTGCAAGGTATTCTGCTGCTTTATCATTTCCTGGAGTACCCGCTTCTCTACCTTCAAAATCATCGGAAGCGAGAATCGTAAGATGCTGTCTGAGCTGTTCGGCCGTGATGGTTTGGGCAAAAGGTACCGGTATATATTCTTCTAAACTCAATCCTGCATCTGCTGCTGCTTTAGCATTGGGAGGTTGTGCCCAAATAGAAAGATTAAAGGTTATGGAAAATAGAAAGAGAACTATGGTATGCTTCATCTTAGATGATTTGTTACTGATGTTGTTTTGAAATAAATATCTTTCTTGGGTTCTTCGCCCCCGAAGATTAGCTTCGCTGAACGGACCTTTCCTAAACGAAGAGAATTAAATTCCCTAGTTTCCAAAAAAATCATAGAATCATAAATCTCCGCGCTAACACATCGCGATTTTATTGACCCTTCTTTCATGACGGCCGCCTTCAAAATCGGTCGTTAAAAAAGCTTTGATCATGTCCATGGTCAATTTTTGATCGACAAAGCGACAAGGAATTGCCAGTATATTGGCATCATTATGTTGTCGGGCCAATTCGGCCAAATCCTTTTGCCAGGCGATTGCTGCGCGAATTCCCTGATGTTTATTGGCAGTCATTGCTACTCCATTCGCACTCCCACAAAAAAGGAAACCTCTGCTGGCTTTTTTTGCTTCAACAGCGGTCGCTACCGGATGCACAAAATCTGCATAATCTACGGAGTCTAAAGAATCAGTCCCCATATCTAAGACTTCATAATCTGCTACTTCCAGCCAAGATTTGACCATTTCTTTGTATTCAAATCCAGCATGATCTGCTCCTATAGCAATGATTTCTTTTCCCATGACAATCTGTTTTATTTTTTTATTTTGAAGTGCTTATAATGTCATTTAACCAAACGACTTAAAAGCAAAAGTGACACTTCCCCGAAGATCGGAAAAAAGTGTCACTCTCTTAAATTTAGTGCCTTATTTATCTACAAAAAACGATCTTACGACCATGAACGACAAGTGATCTTTTAAATCCTATTGTCCAAGATAAGGTCCAACTATTGCTTTAATTTCTGCTTCGAAGTCCGTATCCCCTTGTTGTTGCACCAGTCCTAATAATTGTTGCATCAAAGCCAAAGAAGAATCTCTATCTCTTTGGAAAAAAGATAAATCCGACGGATCGAGAGAACTATAAAAATCCATATGATCCGCTTGTTCTTTTGCCAAAGTCAACATATGTGGTTTGGCTTTATCGAAGGCACCTGCCTGCGTGTACATAGAAAAGTACACCATGGTAGTTTGATCAAAAGGGAAATTCATATGCGGAAAAGCTTCGAAATATTTGTCGATCAAATCTACAGCACGGGTATTGTCTTTTTGAGACAAAAGCGTACGAATTGCTCGAATCAAAGAAACCTTTGTGGTTTGTACAGAAGGACCATAACTGTGGTCTACAAATAATTCTTCTTTATCAAAATTACCCCAAAGGAATTTATTCATTACATTATCATAAACCGCATCGACATTGACTCGTCCATTCCCTGGCATACCATAGATATTTCTTTCCCCTGCAGATTTTACAGGAACCAAGCGTAAGCTCAAGCCTTCCAACTGCGTATAATCTTGAATACCCAACATAGAATTTTGCTGACAGGTTACAGAGAAATAAATAGGTCGATCCCAAAGATTGGAATAGATCACATCAAGAATGGCCAAGTCTCCTTTATAGAGGTAAGACCCTTTGTTGATTTTGAAATCTATTACTGGAGCCACCTTAGAAGAATCGGCTGCGGTGATCATTCCCAACTCCAATGCTTTCGCTTTATTGACAGGGATGGTTACCCGACGAGCAGGAAAATAACTTTCCAACTTACGTCCTCCTTGCAGAGGTATCTCATGGGTTTCTCCTACAAATTGTAAAGCCCGCCCCAAGTCCATCGGAACATTTTTATTCTGTTCATAAGGATCTATAAACAATTGGTTTCGTTTATACCCCCGAATGGCATCCGCTGGTACTTGCATTTTAATCGCGGGAGAATTGTTTACTTTTCTACGCAATTGATTGATGTACCAATCTACTGCAATCAAACTCAAGTTGACCACCCTTACATCTGTACGAATATTTTCAACTTCCTGAGCATACCAAAGTGGGTAGGTATCATTGTCACCATAAGTAAATATGATGGCATTGGGTTCACAAGAATTTAAGAAGTTAGAAGCATAATCTCTAGCTCCCGTATGGCTAGATCTATCCATTCCATCAAAGCCATTAAAGCCCATTAGGAGAGGGGCAACAAAAGCCAAACCAATAGCCGTAGGTGTCGCAATATTGGTAGACAATTTTAATCGCTTGACGAATAATTCAAACAAGGCGAGCACCGACATTCCGATCCAGATACAATAAGTAAAGAAGGAACCCACCAATACATAATCTCGTTCCCTCGGTTCATTCGGTGGTTGATTGGAATAAACGATGATTCCAATTCCCGTAATAATAAACAAACCTAATAGCGCGAGGAAATCTTTGGGTCGTTTGGTAAAGTGAAAAAACATCCCCAATAAACCCAAGAGAAAGGGCAACATATAAAAAGCGGTCTTAGATGGATTTTTGGCCAGGCTTTCCGGAAGTTGACTTTGGTTAAAAAGTCGGGCATTGTCTATAAAAGGAATGCCAGATATCCAGTTACCATTTCGCGGATCAGAAGGCGTAAAACCTTGTTCTCCATTTTGTCGACCAGAGAAATTCCACATAAAATATCGGAAATACATCCACCTAATTTGATAGCCAACAAAGAATCCAATATTGTCTGCCATACTTGGTCTTCCTGGCGGCAATGGTACTTTCGAATCTGTATTGACGCCCATCCATCTACGATATAACGTTTTTCTAGCATCGTCTTGATGTCCCATCCGAGGAAAGAGTCCCTCGTCTCGGGGATCGTATTCTGGCGTAATTTTTCTATCGATCAATTCGTAGTGATCTCCTACACTACCAAATCTTTCTTTTACATCTGTACTGACTACTGGTGCATCGAAGTGAGGTCCTTTCAAAAGAGGACGCTCTCCGTATTGCTCCCGATTGAGGTAAGTCAATAATTGGAAAGGATTATCAGGATTGTTCATGTTGATCGGCGTATTGGCATTTGCCCGAATCACAACCATTCCTAAAGTAGAGAAAGCCAACATCACTAAGGTGGCGCTAATAATTAATTTTTGAGCCAGTGAATGTTGATTTTGATGTGCCCATCGCAAAGCTCCCAGCACCGCAGCAGTCAAAATAATGACCAAAGGAATTACACCGCTATTGATAGGGAAGCCAAAACTATTGACCATCACCAAATCCAGTTTACTCCATAACCATGGAATACCTGCAATAATTATTTTTTGGATAAAAACCATGAACACCAAACCAATCCCGACAGCAGCAGCCATCCCTTGGAGAGTCGTTTCTTTGTATTTCTTAAAATAGTAGAACAAGGCTAAGGCTGGAAAAGTCAGAATACTCAAAAGGTGAACCCCAATGGAAAGTCCGGCAGAGTATAAAGCAAAGACGACCCAACGATCATTTTGCGGTTCGTCTGGT
>CALLVY010000174.1 GCA_938015925.1 uncultured Saprospiraceae bacterium | reverse complement strand
CATTTGTTCTCCATAAGTCACCAGTACCACATGACTATCCGTACCATGTTCTGCTTGTGATAATAAATCAGCGGCTACAAAAGCAGGATTGGCACTTCCATCCGCTAAGACCAAAACTTCCGAAGGGCCCGCGGGCATATCTATAGCGATTCCCCTTCGACTGACGATTTGCTTCGCAGCGGTGACATATTGATTGCCGGGGCCAAAAATCTTATAGACTGCCGGGATATTTTCCGTTCCGTAAGCAAGTGCTCCGATGGCTTGAGCTCCGCCGACTTTAAATATTTTATCAATACCGATCAAACCTGCGGTGTACAACATCGCTGGAGAAATTTTTCCATCTTTCTGGGGAGGTGTACACATCACGATCTCCTGACAGCCTGCTAATTTTGCGGGTACGCCCAGCATCAGTATGGTGGAAAATAGTGGCGCTGTTCCGCCGGGGATGTACAAACCCACTTTGTCTATCCCAACATTTTTTTGCCAGCAACGGACTCCCGGCATGGTTTCGATGATGGGGGGTTCCTGGATTTGTGCTTCGTGGAAACGTTTGATATTCTCGTAAGCTAGCCGAATGGCCTTTTTAAGTTCTTCGCTGATTTGATCGGCGGCATCTTGCATTTCTTTGGGAGTGACTTGAATATTTTGCAGGCTTACTTTATCAAATCGAAGCGTCATTTCCAATAAGGCTTCCTCTCCTCTGGATTTTACTTCCTCTAAAATATCCTGGACGACGGATTCCAATTGTCGGGTATCCAAAAGTGGTCGTTCTAGTATTTTTGCCCAAGCATCGGGGGATGGATTGATGTATTTTTTCATAATGCTATTTCACTTAGTCGTTTGACGGAAATAAATTTATTCTCGTCTCTTAGTCCGTTGATTAAATAATCATTTTTTGAATAGGGATCACCAACATACCTTGCGCGCCTTGCGCCTTTAATTCTTCGATGATGTCCCAGAATTTATCTTCATTAATCACCGTATGAATGGAGCTCCAGCCTTCTTGTGCCAAGGGCATTATCGTAGGGCTCTTGATTCCAGGAAGCACTTTGATGATTTTTTCGAGGGATTCATTGGGCGCATTCATGAGTAGATACTTATTGTTTTTAGCAGCCAAGACCGATTTTAACCGGAAGACGATTTTATTAAAAATGACTTGCAATGCAGGAGAAAGATTGGGCCGAGCGACCATCCAGGCTTCCGATTGTAAGATCAGATCTTTCTCTTCCAGTCCATTTTTAAAAAGTGTACTTCCGGAGCTTACTAAATCACATATCGCATCTGCCAAACCAATATTGGGGGCAATTTCTACCGAACCTGAGATGACATGGATTTCGGCTTTAATCCCTTGCTGATCCAGGAATTGTTGGAGGGAATTGGGATAAGAGGTGGCGATTTTTTTCCCTTCTAAAAATTGAGCCCCAGTATAATTGGTGTTTTTTGGAACAGCAATAGACAAGCGACATTTAGAAAAACCCAGAGGGAGAATTTTATCTAATTTCTTTTGTTTTTCGATCAATACATTCTCCCCAATGATTCCAATATCTGCGACTCCATCTTCCACATATTGGGGGATATCTGAATTTCGCAAGTAAAGAAAATCTACGGGAAAATTACTGGCTTGTGCTCGGAGTTGGTCGCGGCCATTATCTACGCGGATACCACATTCTTGTAGCATCTTTAGAGATCCTTCTTGCAATCTTCCCGATTTCTGAATGGCTATTTTTAGTCTTTGCATATTTTTAAGTTCTTAGTTTTTTCCGTTTTTTAATTTAACCCCAATAAAAAAGCGGCTTACCAGATATCCGGTAAGCCGCTTTTTGTTAAAATCTATTTTGATTTTATGACAACACAAGGACACCATCTACCTGAAAGGGTAAAGCGAAATGATGGTGCATATGATGCATAAATTGAGAAGTCATAAATAAATCTTTAAATTGATGTTGGCACAAATATAGGATAAAAATTTTCTCAAAGTCAAGGATAAAGGAAAATACTTTTATTTAAATCTCCTACTGTCTTCTGTTAACACAAGACTAATCTTTAACGCTTGTCGTTTTAAAGACCTCTACACCATACCTTGCCAAAACCTCTTCCGTTTTTGGATTATTCCTAAGTTGATCGAATACTTGAAGTTGACCAACATGTTGAATCTCGCTCCATGTATATTTCTTATCCTGATACAGTTGGTCGAGTAAAGCATAAGCCTGTCCCCATTCTTCTTTTCTTACGTGGATAAGAAATTGAATATTAGGATTAAGGGCTTTGGGAGCGTATAATTCTTCGATGCTTTTAAAGTCTTTTTGTTCCATAAAAATAAGCGCCTCTCGTATTTTGCTTTTTCCGGCGATCCCTTCTTTGGCCTTTTTATAATTTCCTTTCGCGAGGTAATAGTACCAAAGGTAATTTTGTGGTGGCGGATAATCTGGATATTGACGAAGTAGCTCTTCGGAGATTTTTTTGGATTCTTCGATATCCCCAAAACCATGAGTAATCAAAGAAGCTAAATATTTATTGGATCGCGAAGTGGGATCGAGCTGTTGGGACCGATTATTGAAGATTCGGGCTTCTTCTAGTTTTCCTGTTTTTAGTAATAACTCTCCCAACCATTGATTGGCATTGGCATCGGTGGGTTTGAGTTGAATGGCTTTTTGATACATTTCTTCTGCCTTGGTAAAAT
>CALLVY010000173.1 GCA_938015925.1 uncultured Saprospiraceae bacterium | reverse complement strand
GGCAAAACTATCAATAATTATGGGTTTTTCGTTATCTCCAAGGTCAAAATAGCGTAAAGCTCCAAAACACGGACTTTAAAAGTTCTACTTTTTTGGAGCGCCAGGAACTTGTCATTGAAGAAGATTTTTTTTATTTTCGAGCAAAGAACAACGGAACAAAAGCAACACGTTCTTTTTATATCATTCTCTATGAAATTCGGAAAACTACCAGATATTACCAATGTGGATTTTACCCTTCCTCCGGATAGCCCAAAAACGGAGATTTTACTTCAAAACCTTGATATTTCCACTGAATTAGCAGCGGTCTACATTGGCTGCACAGGTTGGAGCATGAAAGAATGGATAGGAAAAGTATATCCCCCAAAAACGCCAATCAAGGAATTTCTCTGGTATTATTCCCGGCAATTCAATACCATAGAATTGAATACCACCCATTATAGAATTCCAGACCAAGACACTATTGACAAATGGTACAAACAATCAGCACCTGATTTCAAATTTTGTCCCAAAGTCCCTCAAACAATCAGTCATAGCCAAAGCTTAGCCCTTGGTACTCAACTCATTAGTAGCTTTTGTAATGCGGTAGCTGGCTTGAAAGAAAAGTTGGGTTGCTGTTTTATTCAAATGCCTCCCTATTTTGCATTGGAACAACTTCCCGTTCTGGAGAACTTTCTAAATCGTTGGCCGGAGGAAATACCATTAGCCGTGGAATTTAGAGACGCCAGCTGGTTTGGCGCGGAAGGGCAAAAAGCTTTTGATTTATTGCAAAAGAAGGAAATGGCAACGGTAATTACAGATGTAGCCGGTCGAAGAGACGTTTTACATCAAAATTTAACTTTAGAAAAAGCCTTGGTTCGTTTTGTTGGAAATGGCTTACATCCCACTGATTTTCAACGTATTGACGCTTGGGTAGAACGATTAAAGACTTGGTTGGAACGGGGCATGAAGGAAGTCTATTTTTTCACACATGAACCAGATAATATCCTTGCGCCGGATTTATCCTTATATTTGGCTGAAGCGGTAAAAGGGGCATGTAGAGCCAAGACCAGAGGTCCTGTTTTTCATGAAGAAAAAGGAGGGCAAATCAGTCTTTTTTAGAAGGAATAGTACCCAAAGTTTATTCAGCCCTATTAAAAACCATTGAAAATAGAATCATGATCAAGAAAGTATGTGTTTATTGTGCCTCTAGTGATAAGATCAGCCAAAGTTATTTTGACGGTGCGGCCGCAATAGGCCAATTATTGGCGGAGGAAAAGATCACTACGGTATATGGTGGAGGCTCTGCGGGATTGATGGGCCGATTGGCAGATAGTGCTTTGGCACATGGTGGTCAGGTCATTGGGATTATCCCTCATTTTATGACGGAAGTGGAATGGCAACACAATGGATTGACGGAATTGATATTAGTAGAAGACATGCATGAGCGAAAGCGAATGTTTTTGGAGGATATTGACGCGGTAATTGCGCTTCCTGGAGGAACGGGGACTTTTGAAGAATTGTTAGAGGTCATTACCTTAAAACGATTGGGGAAGTTTCTACAACCCATTATTATATACAATCAAAATGGCTATTACGATCCCATGATCGCTATGTTTGAAAAAGCGATTGAAGAAAAGTTCATGGGAGAACAACATAGAGGAATTTGGACCGTAATAGAGGAGGTAGCAGATTTGATCGAGGCAATAGAACAGGCTCCAAAATGGGATCAATCTGCGATAGATTATGCGAAAGTTTAGGGAATAGAACTTTTTTTTTGAAAAACCATACGAGAAAAGAAAATGAAGGAATTAGATTTAGACCTCCAGAACCTAATGGAAAAGAAAAAAAACAAATATTACCTGGGAAGGGATATTAGTTGGTTGTCTTTTAATTATCGGGTTTTGCAAGAAGCCATGGATAAGCGTGTTCCTTTGTTTGAACGAATGAAGTTTTTGGCTATTTACTCCTCTAATTTGGACGAATTTTTCCGAGTGAGGGTATCCAATCACCGAAATTTGGTGCGCGTAGGTAAAAAGACCAAGCGGAAACTTCATTTTGATCCGGAGGTCATTTTAAAATCAGTCCTGGATACCGTCAATTTACAACAGGAAAAGTTCAGTAAAATATTTGCAAAGAATATTATTCCAGAGTTGGAATCTTCTAACATCAATCTGCTTCACTACAGTGATTTGGACGATGAACAGTGTGAATTCATCAACAATTATTTTATGGACAATATGCTGCCCTTCGTGCAGCCCGTACTCCTGGTCAAAAATAAGATAAAACCCTTTCTCAATAATGCCGCTCTTTACCTCACGATGATTTTGAGGAATAAAGGACAACGCAGAAGTCGCAACCAATATGCGATCGTCAAGATTCCTTCTGATCATTTACCGCGCTTTGTAAAGATCCCATCAAATGATGGCAAGCACAATTTAATCATGCTAGATGATGTGGTGCGTTTTATGGCCAGTTGGTTGTTCCCGGGTTTTATTATTGTGGATTCTTTTTCTGTGAAACTAAGTCGAGATGCAGAATTGTATATTGAGGATGAATATTCAGGAGATCTTATTGCAAAAATTCGTAAAAGCCTGACTAAAAGGAACGTTGGCCCTGCTGCTCGTTTTGTTTATGATCGGGAAATGCCCCAGCATCTTTTGAGTTTCCTCATGGAAACCTTTGACCTGGAGGAATACGATCTTTTGCCAGAAGGACGCTATCACAATAATTCCGATTTCTTCAAATTCCCTACCTTCGGAATGGACAATTTGACGAATGATCCCCTTCCACCACTCCCCTATGGTCCCTTGGAAAAACCGAAGAATTATTTTTCCGCGATTCGCAAAAAAGATCATCTTATTCATGTGCCTTATCATTCCTATGAATCTACGGTTCGCTTTTTTGAAGAGGCGGCGAAAGATCCGAATGTAACACATATCAAAATCGTACAATACCGAGTTGCGAAGCGTTCTCGGATTATGGAAGCCTTGATCTCTGCAGTAAAAGCAGGCAAGCAAGTCACTGTTTTTATTGAAGTAAAAGCACGTTTTGATGAGGCGGCCAATTTGAAATGGGGAGAGCGATTGGAAAAAGCAGGTGCGAAAGTCCATTATAGTTTTCCAGGATTAAAAGTGCATTCCAAGCTAGCTTTGATTATTCGAAAGGAGAAAGGAAGAAGTTCTTTGTATACTTATTTGAGTACCGGGAATTTCCATGAAGATACAGCCAAGATTTACAGTGACTTTGGCCTTTTCACCCATGACCAAAAAATCACCAAGGAAGTCGCCAGGGTCTTTTCTATACTCGAAACAGAAAAAGCACCCAAGACAGAATTTAAGCATCTTTTGGTTGGACAATTTAATTTACGTCCGGAATTAGAGCAGTTAATCAACAATGAGATTATTGCCGCTAAGAAAGGAAAGAAAGCGAAGATCATTTTAAAAATGAATAGTCTTCAGGATCGTAAAATGATTAGTCTATTGTACAAAGCCAGTAGAGCTGGCGTGAAGATAAAAATGATTATTAGAGGAATTTGTTGTCTGGTCCCTGGAATTAAAGGACTAAGTGATAACATTCAAATCATCAGTATTGTAGATCGATTTTTGGAACATGCCCGGGTCTTTATCTTTCACAATCATGGCAAGGAAAAAATCTACCTTTCTTCTGCCGATTGGATGACTCGTAACCTAAGTCATCGCATAGAAACCATCTTCCCTATTTATGACGAAGCCGTCCGCGAACAGATTATGGACTTTATCCAAATCCAATTGGATGACAATGTAAAAGCACGCTGGATTGATGGCAAATATAGCAATGAATACAAGAAGGACAAACCTGAAGTCACTAATCAATCGCAACTGGAAACTTATTATTATGTAAAACGAAATTCGAAGTAATCAAACCTTTCGTTTTACATAATAATAAATTTACTCTCCCTACTATAGTTTCAACAACTTCCGCGTCAACAATAGTCGCCCCGAAGATTTTATCGCGAGATAATAATAAGCCTTCGGCAAAGCCGTCAAATCAATAGATTCGTCCAAATGCTCACTGGCGGAAACAGACTTGGAATAGACTTTCTGACCCAAAGAATTATAAACCTCCATATCAATGGCTCCCACTTCTGAAAGCGTACCGCTGACATTAAAAAGACCTTTCCCTGGATTAGGATAGACTGCTACAAAACTTTGATCTTCCAAATTTTCCGTAGAGGTTAGGTTTTCAAATTCAAGCCAATTTATATTAAATTGAGAAGCAGCAATCAGGAGTCTAAGCTGGAACTGGCCCGCAGTGGGAAAAGAAATCGTTGAGCTCTTACTGGCCCATTCTTGCCAACCTCCAGTCGGAGGAAAACTTACCGTATGTAAAGTTCTAAAAGTACCATCTGTTTCTTTGATTTGTAATTGTACTTTTCCAGTGGCCCCCTCCGATGCGGTTCGGTAAGTCACTTCATAAATCCCAGGACTAGATACCTGAACCAAATAATCTGCATAATCTCCCGGATCCAAAAAGCCAATATTTTGGCCACCGCCCACATCGGTCGAAGTCTCTAATTGCATTCCCACCTGAAAGAAATAATCTTCCGCTTCTATCCTTCCAGGAACGGGGTGAACGAAGATGACATTGTTCTGAACAGGTCTTAGATTAAAATTACTTAGGTTAGTCCCGTCTATGGCTTTTACTCCATTTCCAGTATAAGAAATTCGAATTACATCCGCTGGCTTAAAAGTATGATCTACCGTAAAAAATATGGAGCGCGGGTTGGCCATATTTAGTTCAACATCGGTAATTGAAACGGTCGAACCATTTACATCAATTGAAAAACCAGCAGTGCCTGTTGGCAAAGGACCTTCTAATCTTTTATTGAGATTTAGTTGAACGCTTTGTTCATCCAAGGTACCGGCAGAAAGAAAATCTGTTGCCAAATTGCTAGAAGATCCAATGGATTTAAAATTAAAACTTCCTAGATTAAATCCGCCTTCGTCTGTTTGGAAAAGCAATTTTTTGTCTGAAGTAGTAAGTACGACATCTGGAATGGTAATGGTCTCCCAATCTTGCCAACCTCCCGTACTGGTCACACTGGCAAGACCTGTTAGGTCTGCACCATCCACACTAAAATGAAATTTTCCATTATCATTAATCGTCGCTACCCGCACTTCGATATCGTAGACTTGATCTTGGGTAACATCAATATCATACTGCATCCATTCCCCTGTATTCAACCAACCAATATTGTATCCATTGGTATTGACATTATCTTCTGTCACTTCAATATCTACTCCATCGTTTCGATAAGCCCAACCATTATTCCAGGCCGTAAAAACACCAGTGGAAACATTATAATTGGCCACATCAGAATCGAAATAAGCAATCCCATTTCGTCCCATATCAAAATCAGTAGAATAGACGGTACCAGGAATCGTTTGGGTATTAAATGGCAATACTTCATCAGAATTGACTTGACGGAACATCGCGTCAATAACATCCTTTTGGAAAATGCAATTTTCAATTTTTAAATTTTCAGTCATTCCCATCAAAGCTGCTTTTGCAAAAGCAGGAGAAGGCGTACTTCCGCCGCCACCGCCCCAATAATCTAAAAGCGTTTGGTATCCACTTGTTTTGATTACCGAAAGAGGGCCAGCGACTGCTTCCACTTTTTTCATGGGCCACCATGCCCAACCGATTTCATTTTTCTCTAGTAGATGAATCGCATCTCTAAACCAAGTATTGGAATTTTCACCGCTTTCTCCCAAATACAAAGGCACATCATATTCCTCGCGAATATCGAGTACCCATTGGATAGAATTTTGATCATTGATCGACCAATATTTGTGGGGACTGTAAACGATATTGTCTTCCCAGGGAGGAGTCAATCCAGTAAAATCATTGGCAAACCAATTGCCTTCAATAAAAATAATATGCTTGGTATCCACCTCTCGAATGGCGTCTGTAATTCGTACATAAATATTTTTAAGTGCCGTATTGTTGGGCAAATCCCAATTCACTTCATTGAGCAAATCATAACCAGCGACAACCGGTTCATTTGCGTATCTTTCTGCTAGTCTTCTCCACAGGGCAACTGTTTTATTTTGATTCTCTACATTTTCCCAGAGCGAAGGTTTAGTTGGATCATAATCTGAAATCGCTTGATCTCTTCCCTGACCGCCAGGTGCGGCATGTAGATCCAGGATCACATACATTTCATTTTGCTTACACCAGGAAATCAAACTATCGGTCAAGGTGAAACCTCGGTCTAGCCAAGTCTGTTCTCCTGCAACGGGTTCGTCTTCTATTGGTAAGGTATAAAGGTTATAATGCATCGGTAGGCGAACAGAATTGAAGCCCCAAGATTTTAGTGCGTCAATATCTGCTTTGCGAACGTGATTATTCAACCAAGCCTCATAAAACAAATCTGTATCCGCTTCGCCAATCAGCTCTTCCACTTTCGCTCTGATGGCATGCTGAGGTCCGGCGAAGCCTGCGGTTTGCAGCATATAGCCTTCTTGTACCATCCAGCCGCCGAGGCCCATTCCTTTTAGGATATAAGGATTACTATTTTCATCTACGATGTTTTTACCTTCTGCTTTCAAAAAGCTCTGGGCAGAGACAAGAACATAGGAAAAGAAAAAGAGCACAAAGAGTAAAGTGATTTGTTTGAACTTCATATTGGCTTTGGTTTTTAATTTTAACGCTCTATTATTTTTTGACCCAAGACTTGATCATTAGCTCCATTGAATTGGGACCGACCATGATATTGAAATCACCCGGTTCGACCACAAATTCTCCTTGGTTATTATAAAAGCCAAGTTCATTATCTGTGAGCGTAAACTTAACCGTTTTGGATTCGCCAGCCTTCAATAAGAATTTGTCAAATCCTTTGAGTTCCTTGACCGGACGAACGACACTTCCGACTTTATCCTGGATATACAATTGAGCAACTTCTTCTCCCGCTCGATCTCCTGTATTTTTTACGACGACACTGACTTCTACTTTTGTTGGATCAGAATCATTGATTTGTAAATCAGAATATTCGAATTTTGTATAGCTCAAACCATATCCAAAAGGATAAAGCGGTGTATTAACTTCATCGCTGTAATGCGACCAAAAGACGATATCTTTTGGACCAGGACGTCCGGTACTGTAGGTATTGTAATAAATGGGAACTTGGCCAATACTTCTTGGAAAAGTCATTGGCAATTTTCCGCTTGGATTGTAATCTCCAAATAAAACACTGGCAATGGCATTTCCACTTTGAGTACCCAACTGCCAAGTTTCTAAGATTGCAGGAACATGCTTATCTGCCCAGGGAATCGTCAAAGGACGACCATTCATAAGGATCAAAACAATGTTTTTATTGACTTCATAAACGGCCTCTAAAAGTTCTTGTTGAACGCCTGGCAAATCCAGGTTGGTTCGACTACGGCCTTCGCCGCTTTGGAAACCATGTTCTCCCAAAACCATCAATACGACTTCTGATTCTTTGGCTAGAGCAACCGCTTCTGCGAAACCACTTTTATCCGTCGTATTGATTTTAGCTTCATTGACAAAATCAACATGGCCCACAACCAATTCTGCTCCTTCGGCAAAGGTGATTTGGTCGGTATATTTTTTTAGCCCTTCCATTACAGAAATGGCGGTATTGTCATCTGATCCAAGTCTCCAGTTTCCAAGAGGACTGTTTTTATCATCTGCTAAAGTTCCGATCACTGCAATTTTTTTCTGCGCTTTATTCAGAGGCAAAACCTGGCCTTCATTTTTGAGCAAAACGATCGATTTTTTAGCCATATCCAAAGCCGCTTCCATGTGGTCGGCATGGTACAATAAATCCTTTTCTCTCTTTGCATCGCAATATCTATAGGGATCCTCAAATAATCCGAGTTCAAATTTTACGCGCAATATTCTAGCGACGGCATCATCAATAACTTTGATATCCACTTTGCCATCCTCCACATTTTTTTGCAAATGAGAAATAAAAGCATAAGATTCCATGTCCATATCAGAACCCGCATTGGCGGCCATCTCTGCTACATGCTCTAAGTCACTTGCAAAACCATGATCAATCATTTCGAGACCAGAGCCCCAATCAGAAATCACAAAGCCTTTAAAATCCCATTCGCCTTTTAAGATATCTCTTTGTAAAAATTTATTTGCAGTAGCAGGTACTCCATTGAGCACATTGAAAGAATTCATCACGGACTTTACATTCGCGTCCACTGCTGCTTTAAAAGGAGGTAAGATCACATTGTACAAAGTGGAAGTTCCGATATCAACGGTATTGTACTCGCGTCCTGCCTCTGCGAAACCATAGCCCGCAAAATGTTTTGCGGTGGCTGCAATTGTATTATTGAGGCTCAGGTCATCCCCTTGAAAACCTTTGATCCGTGCAAGACCAATACGAGTTCCCAAATAGGTATCTTCCCCTGCTCCTTCCATTACTCTTCCCCAGCGAGCATCTCTGGAAATATCTATCATTGGTGCAAAGGTCCAATTGAGTCCTTCCGCAGAAGCTTCAATCGCTCCGATTCTTGCGGATTTTTCAATCGCTTCCAAATCCCAACTGGCCGCCTCTCCCAAAGGAATTGGAAAAAGGGTTTTATGACCATGAATGACATCTAAAGCAAAAATAAGTGGAATGCCTAATCGAGATTCTTCAACGACTAGTTCTTGCATTTTTCTTACGTTCTCTACGCCTCTAACATTTAATACAGAACCAACCATTCCACTTTTTAGGTGGCCATATTTATCTTTGGCCTGACCTTCTCTGGGACTTGGACCGGTGGCGTCCCAAAAACCACTATACTGATTCATTTGTCCGACTTTCTCGGCCAAGGTCATTTCTTTTAATAAGGCTTCAACTTTGGTTTGTATTTCGTCTAACTGTCCAAACACTTTTTGGTTTGGCACTAAGGCCAATAGCAAAATAACAGCTATTGGTTTAAAAATAATCCACTTCATTTTTTTAGTTTTTTTTTTGGTAGGGATAGTTTAAGTCTTCTGTCATAACAAAATGAAAAAAAGCTTACAATCTCTAAGAATATTTGGTAAATGTATCAATTCATTTAGCTTTGGGCATCACAAGCTAATGCTTAGCAGAGTCCACTTCTGCAAGCGCTTAAAAAGCATAACTAGTCGGTTTTAATTTTATTGAAAAACTCTAATATAATCTACGATCATCCATTGAGGAAAAACGGTAGTATTGTCTGGGCTTTTAGGCCAATTTCCTCCAACAGCAACATTGAAGATGAAGAAAAATTCTTTTCGGAATTCACTTAATTCAGCCGGAGTAATCGAGGCTTCCTTAAAAACCACATCATCCAAAAGCCACTTGATTCTATTCGAATCCCAGATAATAGAAAAAACATGAAATTCATCATTGAAGATTCCACTATCCAATTTCTTTGAACCACCAAAAGAGGCATGCTGTCCTGCATTTGACCAATGGATGGTACCATGCGTAACATCTGCTTGATGGCCAACAATTTCCATGATGTCAATCTCACCACAAGCTGGCCAACTGACCTCTGAGATGTTTTCTCCCAACATCCACAATGCCGGCCAAAGTCCTTGTCCATAAGGTAGGTTGGCTCTAATATCTACGCGACCATATTGAAAAAACACTTTTCCTTTTGTAATCATTCGGGTGGAAGTATAATCCCGTCCACCAAAGCTTTCTTCTCTTGCTTCAATCACCAAATGCCCATCCTTGATGCTTGCATTTTCTTTGCGGTAATATTGCAATTCATTATTTCCCCAACCACTATTTCCATTGCCTATTTCAAAGGTCCAATCACTTAGATTGACGGCGGATCCATCAAACTCGTCCTGCCATATCAAATCCATGCCAGGGTAA
>CALLVY010000172.1 GCA_938015925.1 uncultured Saprospiraceae bacterium | reverse complement strand
GGTGGCAATCCCGATTTCACAAAAAAAAACACCAATACTGTGAGGTGATGAAACTGGCAGCCATGTCCTCCTGTCTCGGGGATGGAGAGTCCAGGATAAATATAGCATAAAAGGCTAAACTCGTTTTACCTTTTATACTATGCTAACTGCTCCGTGAAGGTTCGAATCCTTCTCTCACAGCCAAAAGAAATTGAGATTAAAGGTCATTGACAAGCAATTGTCGGTGGCCTTTTCTTTTTTGTACGATCTTAGTGGTATTAATTGGGGTTGACCGTAGGATTTAGCTCACTTCGTTCATGAGCCTCCTCCGTCGGGTTGTCCAAGAACGATAATTTTTTATAAAAAATACCGTTTAAGAAACATGCCAATCAGAAAGGTGGAAAATCAGAAAGGTGGAAATTGGAAAGAAAATTAAGCAGCCCCTTCTTTTGAAATATTTTGGTGAATATTCAAAAAGCTAGTGAGAGTAGTAAAAGGGGCTGCTTTCTAAAAAATGATTTAGAGTTGGTAAAACATAACTCTTAGTCACTAAACTATTTTCAAAACGTTGCGTATTTCTGCTCTGCTGCCCCAAAATTTATTTTTTGTACCCTTCTGGTTTTTGATGGAGATCATTCGCTCCTTTTTTCTACAAAATACATATCAATCGCTCCTTTGTTTTTAGCAGCAATTTTTCCTCTGGAAATACAATGGTACTGGTCTTTGACCAAAAGGAAAGTCGATTGAGAAATATTTACTTCCCCTACTTCGCCACTGCTTTCCATACGAGCAGCAGTATTGACCGTATCCCCCCAGATGTCATAGGCAAATTTCTTGCTTCCTACAATTCCAGCGACGACAGGTCCGGTATGAATTCCTACTCTGGCTTCAAAACCTTTTTGTCCCTGGCTCTTTTTTTGGTGTCGATAGGTTTCCATAAAAGCTTGGATCTCCAAACCAGCAGCGACGACATCTGCGGCATGGCTATTATTGCTGACGGGAATTCCGCCAGCGCACATATAGGCATCACCAATGGTTTTTATTTTTTCTATACCGTGGAGAGAAGTGATCTCATCAAATGCGCGGAAACATTCATCCAATTCTGCGACCAATGCCTTTGGAGTCATCTGCTCTGCGAGGGTGGTGAAAGATTTGAAGTCGGTAAAAAGTACGGTGACGGATTCGTAATACCTGGCTTCGGCTCTTCCATTTGCTTTTAATTCCTCTGCCGTTTCTGCGGGTAAAATATTGAGTAATAAGGCTTCCGATCGTTCTCTTTCTTTTTCGATGATGCTGTTTTTTTCTGCCAGATTTTTATTGGCTTTTGTTTTTAGCCGATAGCGATTGTAGAGTAGGCCGACCAATAGGAAAAGTCCGAGGGCTCCGCCCAGCAATGCCCGTCTTTGCAAAGTCGCTCGTTCCAGTTGTGCGCTTTGCAATTCCAATTCTTTTTCCTGTTGTTCAATGGCAAATTGTTTTTGATCATCTCCATAGATTGATTCTCTACGCGAATTTTGTATGGCTCTTTGTTCGTCTAATCTTGCGTATCGCCACTCATCGTATTTTTTTCGATAGGCAAATGCTTTTTTATAATTACCCATTCCCTCATAAGCTCTTGAGAAATCTTTAAATGCTTTTTGTATGTATTTATTGTCTCCAAAAGTTTCGGCGATGTCGTAGTATTTTTGGGTGAATAAGAGTGCTTCCTTCCATTTTTTTTGTCGACGCATTACATCTCCAATGCCATTGTAAATTTCCATAATCCCTTTTTCGTCGGAGACGGTTTGGCGGAGTTCAAGAGATTGATTGAGCCAATCTAAAGCGATATCTAAGCTTTGTCTGGAGGAATCGGCCTTGTTGGTTTTTTCAAAATAGGTTCCCAGGTTTTTATAAATCAAACCAATATTGTTAAAGGCTTGGCTAATGCCTTCTTGATCTTCTTCTTGTTGATAAACCTTGAGCGATTGTTGGTAATTGTCGAGAGCTTCAGCAAATAATTTTTTGGCTTGCGGGTAGAGGTGAATGGAGTCCAGACTTTTTTCTCCGAGATCGTCGAGACTGTTGGCAAGATTATTATATGCCTGAGCAATGTCTAATTGATCTTCTAGAGCGATTCTTAATTTTAGGGCTTGTTGATGGTGTTCTAAGGCTTCCTCGTAGCGTTCCAGTTCTGATTTGATATTGCCTAATAAATTTTGCGCATTGGCAATTTCATAATGATCTTCCAGTCTTTCACTAAGGGCGAGGTGTTTGAGTAGGTAGTCGAGAGCTTCTAGGTAATTGCCCATTGATTCTTGCACCAAGGCTAGGCCGTAATTTACTCTGGCGATGCGAATAGTATCGGCTAGTTCTTCCCGGACTTTCAATGATTTTTTTAAATTGATCAAAGCCCCGGGACCATCTCCCAGCGATTCTTTTAGATTCCCAATGTTGTTGTAGAGCGAAGCGACTCCCTTTTTGTCGCCGAGGGCCAAGCGCAATTCCAATGCTTTTTGATAATGCTTTTCTGCCAATTCCAGATTTTCGGCAATGGCTTCTACGACTCCGAGGTTGTTGTGGGCTTGTGCTTCTCCCTTTTGAAATTTAATTTGCTGTGCCAAGGCGATAGATTGCGCGAGGTATTGTCTAGCGGAGTCTGGGTTTTCAAATTTGTATTCCCAGGCCAGGTCATTTAGTAAAATGATTTTATTGCTGTCTTCAGGAGTCGTACTCAAGACGAGGAGTAGGCTATCAGCGAAAGGATTTTGTGCAGAAGAGGGGAGAGAGAAAAAACAAAAGCAACAGGCGAAAAGAAGGCCTGTTGCTTTTGGAGAAATGATTGCTTTGAAGAATCCATATAAACCACTGATCCAATAGAAGAATTGACCTCGTATCCCTTTTGGGCTTGGAGTCCTTGATGCACTTTGGTGCATTTCTCTTCGGACAGTTTTGGTCATAGATGTTTTCTTTTCTTAGGATCGAATTAAAGACGACCTAAGTGGCGATAAAAATTTCTGTGTTCGCCAGAATGTTTCAAAGAATCAAAATGTTTAGAACCTGTTTAAAACTTTTGAACAGATTCTTATTTTTCATCGAGCAACAAAACGCCAGAAGCCATAAATTTAAACTCTTCTTTAGGTTCTGTAATCGCATCGATTACTTCTTGTGATTCTTTGGCATCTTCTGCATAATGTTTGAGTTCGTCTACGCTAGTGATCTCACGGAAAGCGTAGCCATCCATAACAACCTGACGGCCCGAAATATCCATTGGCATAAAGAAACCATAATCTTTAAATTTTACAAACAGTTCTTCTGCTTCACTATCGTTTTCGTTTACAATAGACATCCAGCAACCTTTCTTTTGGCAAACTTCATTGACGGTTCCCAAAACTTTTACCTGGATAGAATCTGCATCTCCCATTTTAGCGGCGAGTTGTTGATAAGGAATCGCGCCTTCACTAGTTGTATTGTCTCCAAAATATTTGCCCTCACTTTTAGAATTGACTGGTGCTTCTTCTACGGTTGGAGTAGAGCCACAGGCGGCAAAAATGAGCGCGAGAAAGACTAAATAGCTTATTTTTTTTAATAACATAATTGGTTCTTTTTTATTATTAGTAGTAAATAGAGCCTTAAAGGTACGATACGTTACTTAAATTTAACTTTTCTGAAAAGTAAAACTTACTAAAAAAAGCAATATTCAGGGTGGAATATAGTTTTATAAGAACCTTATCTTATCTAACACCTAATAATCCTGTCCCATATGGCCTTGACCGCTACTTTTTTATCAATAATCTCAAATCACTATAAAGATGAAGAAGCTGTTGTGTCTGTCCCTTTTTGCCGTATTTTCCTTTCTACAAACCTCTTTTGCCCAGTGCCTGCATGGCGATTGCCATAATGGACGAGGGACTTATCTATATCCTAGCGGTGCCAAATATACGGGCCAGTTTAGGAATGGAAAGATAAATGGGAAAGGAACCCTTGTGTTTAGTAATGGCAATAAATATATTGGAGAATGGAAAGAGCATTACCGCCAAGGTAAAGGCCAATTGGTATTTACCAACGGAGATGTCTATGATGGTGCTTTTTACCACAGTAAATTTCATGGCTTAGGTCAAATGGTTTTTTCTAATGGTGATAAATATCGTGGAAATTGGACCGATGATTACATGCATGGTGAAGGAGAATACGCCTACCACAATGGAGACCGATACAATGGCCAATTCCGAAAAGGAAAACTCCACGGAAAAGGAACCATGTATTACTCCGACGGAGATCGTTTTGTAGGCAATTGGAAAGAAAATCTCAAAGATGGTCAGGGAACCTATCACCGAACCAATGGAAAAAAGATATCCGGTATTTGGATGGCAGGGAAAATAACTAAAGAGGAATCCTCTTCGACTGCTTCAAGCACTACTAATGCCAGTTCTTCTCAGAGTACCGCTTCTACTTCTACTTCCTCCAATACCAATACCACGAGTTCTTCCTCTACTGGATTGCTTAACTGTAATTCGACCTATTGCAATGAAGGCCGGGGTGCTTATACCTATGGCGATGGAACGAAGTGGATTGGGACTTTTCTAAATGGTCAGCCGGAAGGAGATGGAATCTGCTATTATGCCAATGGAGATAAATATGTTGGTAGTTGGAAACGCCATGCGCCCCACGGTGAAGGAATCATGTACTATACCAGTGGTAGAGTAGTAGGGGCGATGTGGGAATATGGTCATATGAAAAATGAATTGGATGCAGACAATGGCGCAGTTGAAACGGAAGAAGTTGTTGTGGAATATAATACGGATGTGAAAATTTGGGCAGTTGTTGTAGGAGTCGCCCGTTACGATCATATGCCCGTATTGAAGTATACGGATGATGATGCTTATCAGATTTTTGCTTTCCTAAAAAGCCCTGAAGGTGGAGCACTCCCAGATGATCAAATTCGAGTTTTGGTAGACGACGATGCTACGCGGAATAATATTATCAAATCCATGCGTGAGTTGTTTTTAAAAGCAGATGATAATGATGTGGTCATGATTTATTTCTCAGGGCATGGACTTCCTGGTTCCTTTTTACCTTTTGATTTTGATGGCTTTAATAATAAGTTGTACCACGATGACATCAAGCAGGTATTTAGTGAATCCAAAGCCAAGCACAAGCTTGCGCTGGCAGATGCCTGTCATGCTGGAACCATGTTGGCGATGCGATCGCCCGTAGATGCTACCTTGAAAAATTATTACCAGGCATTCGAAGATTCTGATGGGGGGACCGCCTTATTATTGTCCTCTAAAGGAGATGAATATTCTTTGGAAGACATGGGTTTACGGCAAGGTATCTTTAGTCATTTCTTGATTCGAGGTTTAAAAGGAGAGGCAGATGCGAATAAAGATAAGATCGTAGGAATTCAAGAGATCTTTAATTTTGTATCAGAGAAAGTGACGACCTATACCGGCAATGCGCAGACGCCAACTCTTTCGGGAGATTTTGATCCGAATATGCCGGTAGCAGCAATTCGATAATCGTAGCAAATTTGATATTAAAAAATCCTGTAGCTCAAAAAGTGCTACAGGATTTTTTTAATCTATTAGGGGTAAAGAATCATCTGGTGAGGACCATTCATTCTCCTAACTGATCCAATTTTTGGCAATAAAATGATTGGCTAGCCAAAGAGAAAAAATACCAATCAGTGTGACCATGACTGGCATGACGGCCGCACCGGGACCATAGACATCTGTGGCCTTGGCAATAAATAAGCTATGCCCCATTTGTAAGATAATTCCGATAAGAGAAAAGAGGAAGAGCGGTTTCGCTATTTTCTTTTTCAGGAGGAAGGAAATACTTCCAGCCAAACCTCCAAGAACGGCTAAGGCAAAGGCGACTTTCGTCCATGCCGGATAATTGCCATAAAGTTCTCTTTCATTTTGAGGTAATGCCTGCAATGCTTCTTCGGAAATTAAAATGTGTTGAAAGAAAGCTGCAACGCCCATGAAATTCCAAATTACCAGAAAGATGGCAAGCCCTAGAAACCATTTTGGGATTTTTTGTTCTTCATTTGTCATGATGATGTTGTTTTGTTCTTTAAAATAATTTCAGTTTATGTAAATACTAAGTTATTAAAATTAAAAGACAATACTACCAAAATGGGAATTGCTAGGATAGGAAAAAATTAACCTCCCCCTGAGGAATAGAAAAAATTGGCTCCGTGATTTAACTTTCGTTCAGGTTTGGGAGTACTCATAATTCCCCGATTAAAAGGGCTTCTTTTGACAATATTTTCCACTTTCGAATAGTTTAGTATTTTTGGTAATATATTTGCTGCAAAATAAGCATCCACAT
Organism: uncultured Saprospiraceae bacterium; assembly: GCA_938015925.1. Taxonomy (GTDB): domain Bacteria; phylum Bacteroidota; class Bacteroidia; order Chitinophagales; family Saprospiraceae; genus CALLVY01. Next base: position 174 of record CALLVY010000172.1, on the reverse strand, counting down.
TATTACACTAGCACCACAAAAGAGAGCATACCCTATGAAAAAGTTCGCAACTTTATTGGTTTTACTATCCAGCCTTTTTGTTTCCTTCAATCTTTCTGCTCAATGTGTCAAGGGCGATTGCCAAAATGGCAAGGGAACTTACGTGTATCCCAGCGGCGCCAAATACGTCGGAGA
>CALLVY010000171.1 GCA_938015925.1 uncultured Saprospiraceae bacterium | reverse complement strand
TACTTAGAAGAATTAGGAGAATAGATATCTAGCATTAGATAAGTAGTGTTCAAGGACGTCTATTTTTTTAGTTCTTCTACCTTTACCACAACATCGTGTTCGATTTTTAAAAATTCAATCATCTCCAGTAAGTCTCTTTTTTTCTCCGGCGTATCTAAGTTGAGTTCGCAATTGAAAGAACCTCGTTTAGTAGGAATACTCATCCAGCTTCCGCCAAATAATTGTCCTTCTTTGATCTTAGAGCCATCCGGCAATGCTTTCAATTGAAAATTGAGGTGTTGGAGGTCTTTGCCGGGGATCACAAATTTTTCCCGACCTTTTTTGATCTCCAATTGATCTTCATTAAAAGATACATAGCCATCTAATAAAGTCTTTTTCTGAAAGATCGTTCGAATAGCAGGCAAAATCAAAAAAGCAAGTATGCCAAATATCCCAACATAAAACCAGGTCAGGTATTTCATAAAGCCAATTTGGCGAACCAATTCCTCAATGATTGGCACAAATCCCTGTTCAAAAAAGGTAAATCCCAAATAGCCCAATAAACCAGCGAACACCAATCCATAAAAGAGGGCGCGCTTGTTGGTTTTTCTCCGTTTGATGATGTTTGTTTGAAATTTGAACATATATAATCCGTGTCGTTTTTTGTTTTAGACCTGTACAGATATTATTTGCGTTTCTTCGCAAGCTCCATACTATCTTTTCAAATGTACAAAACCCATCTTAAATTATCCCATTTTTTCTACCTGTAGTCTGTTTTTTAAGCCTAATTAAGGCAGTCTTAATATCAATGTCGAAAGTCCAAGGTCGAAATGGAGCTCTATTGCCTCCAAAAAGGACTCTTTTGTACTCCAATAAAGCCTCCAATCGACTCCTGAATTAGACTTTAGGCTAAAGACCTGACGCTACTTTTATCCAAGGTTTGAACTTCAACTTGATATTCCTTACTTTAGCAGCGATTAAGTAAGCGAATTCAATTCCTCATTGGCTTCGCCAAACTTAGCTTTATAAATTAAGTCTCTTATTTTTGCTTACAATATGGGCTATACGCTAACGCTTCCTTTCTTTGCTTTCAAACTTCGACTCCATTCGAGTGGTTACTTTCTGTCGCCTATGAATGAATCTGGCGTATTGCATGCCAGCAGTCCTTTAGAAATCGTAGCAGGTAAATATGCCAATGCCTTTCAAGACAAAATGCTGAACAAAGGCAAATTGTCTAAAATAATGGAAGAAATTACGGGAGGTACTTATTATAAAGCACCACTCGAAGTAAAATTTGATGCCGCAAAAGATGGCATAAGCTTCCCCGAATTTGAACTGGTTTTTGATTTCTATTATTGTGAAGTTCCCAAAGGAGGATATTGGGGCGTCATTCCCACACTGGGAGTGGAAGCTTTTGCCGATGGTGCTCTTGAACTAGAGCTTGGTTTGATGGATGCGGTTCGATTGGAATTCGCGAGAAAGAAAAGACTGCGGGAAGTCCACCAAATTGTCTCTGCCATTTGGTATGACAGTTCGGAAATGTTGCTGCATGAAATCGACCTGCATTTCTTTACACCCAAAGAATTGGAGAAAATTCAACAGGAACAAAAAGAACAACTCCTGCCCAAAGTAGCCAAGCAGCTAAAAATTAGCAAACGAGTCGTTTATGAATACAAAGAGGAATTAGATCAATTGGCTAGAGCCGTTAAAAATAAATTTACCTCCAATGTCTTATTAGTTGGCCCAACCGGAGTTGGTAAAACAGCACTGGTCTGGGAATTGGTCCATCAGAAAAAAAAGCGTCGAATCCAGCCGATTATTTGGGAGACGACCGCCTCCGTGATGATCAAAGAACTCACCGGTGATACGGGATGGCAAGACAACCTGGCTTTTTTATGTAAAGAGTTGAACGAAAGTGGGGATATTTTATATGTCCGCAATCTTCTGGAATTATTCGAAGTCGGACAGTATGCCGGAAATGAAGTAAGCATGGCAGAATATCTCCGCGCTTATATCAGTAGAAAAGACATCGCCATCATTTCTGAATGTAGTGAAGAAGAACGCGCGCGTATCGAATTGCGTTCGCCCAATTTTCTTTCCAATTTTCAAGTGATTCCGATTCAGGAACCCCGCGAAAATTTAGAGAAAATTGTTTTACAAAAAACCGCAGACCTCGCCAAAGTAAAAGGCATCCAACTAGAAGAGGAAGCGGTTAAAGAAAGCATACGACTTCATCGCAGATTCCAACCCTATGCCGGTTTTCCAGGAAAACCCATTCGGTTTTTGGAAAGCATCATTCTCAATCAGGCTCCCAAGGCCGATCTGACGATAGGAAGAAAGGAAGTGATTGAACACTTTTGTGAAGAAACGGGGATGCCTTTGTTTATGGTCGACCCGGATGTCCCCATGGAACCCCAACGAATCAAAGGTCAGTTCAATACGCAGGTTTTTGGGCAAGAGTTTGCGGTAGAAAATGTAGTGGATACGCTTTCCACCGTCAAGGCAGCCTTGAGTAAGGCGGGCAAACCGATTGCTTCGTTCTTGTTTGTAGGTCCGACGGGAGTAGGAAAAACCGAACTCGCCAAAGTCTTATCCAATTTTATGTTTGCCAGCCGGGAACGGATGTTGCGTTTTGATATGAGTGAATACTCCGATCCTTATTCGGTGATGCGTTTATTGGGAGAGTCTTATTTTTCGGATGGTCTATTGACTTCTGCGGTGCGGAGAGAACCTTTCTGTGTGTTATTATTTGATGAAATAGAAAAGGCGCATCCAAGTTTTTATGATTTGCTATTGCAAATTCTCGGAGAAGGAAGATTGAGTGATAGCCGAGGGAAGTTGGTCAATTTTTGTAGTACGATCATCATCATGACTTCCAATATCGGAGCGAGTAGTCTCCAACAATCTCCGATTACCTGGAAGGATGGAATCAATGCGGAGGAAATGAGTCAACACTTTCGTCAGGCAGTGGAAAAACATTTCCGCCCAGAGTTGTTTAATCGAATAGATAAAGTCATTCCTTTTGAACCCCTAAATAAAGAAACGGTTCGCTATGTGGTAGATCGAGAGATTGAGTTGATGCGTTCCCGGGAAGGCATTCGTTTTAGGAATATGGATTTGAAAATAGGAGAGGAGGTTTTGGATTACCTTGCGGAAAAAGGCTACGATCCCAAATATGGCGCTCGCCAAATACAAAGGACCATTCAGGAATCTTTGATTACTCCTGTTGCGAAAGAATTAAACCTATTGGAATACGATGACCAATTGGTGGTAGAACTTGGGGTAGGACCAGATGGGAACTTGTCCATCCAAATTGAAGTAGATCCACTTGGACTCGATTTGTTGATGGAAGAATTAGATAAGATAAACTTTGCGGATTACAGCAGTGTTTTGCGTAGAAAAATATATCGTTTTAAGGAAGGCCATTTTTATAATCGCCTGATGAGTATGCTTGATATTTTAGAGCGGGAAAAAAGTAAATCCGATAAAAGTTTTTGGCAAAATGGACAAAAGAGTATGCGCTATAGCAAACTCATTAAAGGTCAGGATTTGTTAAATAATTTGTTGGTGGAGATCGAACAGATTGAAGAAGATTTATCTAAATCCTGTTTGAGTTTACAAACCTACGATCCTAGCCAAATTGATTTGTTAAAAGCCTGGGAGAAAAAGGTTTTTGATTTTAAGCTAGGACTGTATTACGATCATGTCCCAGAAGGGAATATTGTTTTCTTGAATATCTATGGCAATAATCTTGATTTGATCCTCGATTTTTATCTGGAATTATTTGAAAAGAAAGGGTTTACCTGGGAAGCCAAAACAATATGGTTTAGAGAAACGTATTATAATGAGGAAGTTTTAATACGTTCGGAAGAAAATACTTCAGAAGAACAGACCAGCAGCTTGTATAAAAAAAGAGAAGCTTACATCGAGCAAGATTTTTCTGGTGGAAAAATAGGAGAGGAGGAGCCCGAGCAAAAAGGAGATTTGTTGTATGGTATCAGCTTTAGAATAATGGGCAAAGGAAGTCTACTTTATCTACAAGAGGAGAGTGGATTGCAGCGATGGAAAATGTCGGAAAAGGATTTGTTTAATTATCAAGTAATGCTCAGCGGAGAAGCCATTATTTCTCCTCCAAATATTCATCGTCGAGATTTTTATAAAGGCAATC
>CALLVY010000170.1 GCA_938015925.1 uncultured Saprospiraceae bacterium | reverse complement strand
CACCTAAAAGGAGACGACACCAAACGCGCCAAAAACTTCCTCAAAATCCTCTGCCTAATGGCGCACCCAAAAGTAAATTTCCATCCAGTAGCCTTACAGCGAAAAGCTGGAAAGTACATCGACTTACTCAACACTCAACCTGTACGAGTAGGCGAGAACTTCACCGTAGAAATTATTCCTTATAATGTCTTGCTGGATATGATTGTAAATAAATTGATGAAGAAGGTCGCCTAGTTATTAAATAGGTAGAGGACAAGAGATAAGAGAAAATAAAAGGTGAGTGTTTGGTGTCCCGCAGATTTCGTAGATCACGCAGAGATGACGTTCGATCGTAAAAAAATCTGCGACATCTGCGACATCTGCGGGACACTTTTCGATACACCTAACATATCGAAGACTCCGTCCTAGTCGTAAAGGCCTCCAAAAACCGCATCCCCCGATAAGAATTCCCCCTTGGATTCAACTTTGGACTCCAAACCGCAATGGTATACTGATTGGGATGTACCGCAATGATTCCACCACCCACGCCACTCTTCCCCGGCAGCCCAACTTTAAAAGCAAACTCTCCAGACTCATCATAAAAACCACAAGTCTGCATCAAGGCATTGATTCTTTTACTTTGGCTGGGCGTGAGGATTTTTTGTTGATCGGATAATTTACAACCTTGGTTGGCGAGGAATAAAAAAGTCTTGGAAAGTTCTTGGCAATTCATTTCTAGAGAACACATATTGAAATAAAAATCCAGGACGGCGATGGGATCGTTTTTGATGTTGTCAAAAGATTTGATAAAATGGCACAAAGCGATATTCCGATAACCAACGGATTTTTCAGAATCGACAATTTTTTTGGAAAACCCTAAATTGGGATTATCCGAAATAGTTCGAATAAAAGTCAAAAAGTCTGCCTTGGGATTTTCTAAATGACTGAGGAGAATATCGCAAATCACCAATGCGCCAGAATTGATAAATGGGTTTCTGGGAATGCCATGATCTGCTTCCAGTTGGATCAAAGAATTGAAGGCGGTACCTGAGGGTTCGACGCCGACTCTTTCCCAAATACTTTCTCCCAAAATTTTATAAGCCAAAGAAAGAGAAAGCACCTTGGCAATACTCTGGATAGAAAAGGGATGCTGTGCATCTCCAATCCCAAACCCTTGATGATCTATAGTGGAAAGATGAATGCCAAAATTTTGAGGATCGATATTGGCCAACTCTGGAATGTAAGCGGCTACTTTTCCACGGTCTTTGATCTGCTTGATCGTCTGATAAATTTCATCGATAATACTTGGATAATTCACTTTTCGTTTCTTTTGATTACAACAAATTTCCGGCCCAAAAAAACAAAGGCGATTATCTTTGGATAATCGCCTGGTTTGTAATTGATAATTTGTAGGATGCAATTTTTTATTTGCCGTTGAATCCAAGCGGCAATTGGAGTTTTTTAATTTCGAACCTTCTTACCTCTCATTTTATGGACGTAAGCTTCAATGCCTTTGCCTTTTATTCTTTTGGCAGCAGCCCTTGCTTCTCCAAGGTCATTATAGCGACCAGCGGTCACTGAGTAATATTGAGACAAATCAAAAGAAAGGACTTCTGCGCTTTCATATCCCATACGACGTAGTTTTTTGGCCATTACTCTACCATTGGCTTCACTCAGGTAAGAACCCGTTACAACGAGGTATTTTCCAAAAGTAGAACTGCCAGTACTAGAATAAGTGCTGGATCTAATGGGATCTTCTGAGGCGCTTGCTGCTGCTTCGTTATCGGTATCTGAAGCATCGGTATCTTCTGTTTCAGAATCATCGGTTGGTTCGCCATTGTCTGAAAAATCTTCCGAATTTGAATCAGCGTCTGTATCAGGATTAGAATTGTCGGCATTGCCATCCCGGACATCACTTTCCTCTACTTCGTAAAGATCTTCGAGGTCGCTTTCATCAATGGCTGCTTCTGCCTCTCCTTCGGTATCGGTCAGTCCAATACTATTGGTGGTAGATTCAACAATGTTTTTAGGTGTGTTGCAAGAACGGCCGACGAGGTATATCCAAAGGCCGATGACAATTGCAATAAGAAGGTATTTCAATAATTTTCCCATAGTGTAATAGTGTTTGTTCGCGCTAAATATAAAAAAAAAGGCACATTTATAGGAGCATTTCAGCAAATCTATGGCCGTAGGAGAGGAAATAAAGGAAAGGAAGGGCAAATAATACTAGAAATCTGGTATTTTTTTGCTGGAATAAGCAGGTGCTCAACTAGGAATCGAACACCTGCTTATTGGAAGATCAGCAAGAGAAATACTTTATTTTTTCAAACTTACTTACGTACTTTTCTTTTTTGAACGTAAGCTTCTCCGATACCCTGTTTTTTGAGTTTAGCGGAGATCGCTTGTGCTTCTTGTAGCGTTTGGTATCGGCCTGCAACGACACTGAGGTATTTGGTCGTTCCGAGGTTAACGGATTCTGGGCTGTAACCCATCTTGCTTAGTTCTTTCAATTGGATATCTGCATTGATCGCTTGGCTAAAAGATCCGGTGATGACCATATAAGGAGCTTTTGCAGCAGCAAGATTAGTAGAACCAGTATTTAGTCCTTTTTTGCTAGCGGCATCATACTCTTGTGGAATAGCCTTTTTAGTATTTACTTTAAAAGTCTCTTCTTTTGCTGCAGCTTTATCTGCTGCGGCTTTGGCATCGGCTGCTGCGCTTTTGGCAGCTTCTTCCTGTGCTAATTTTTCTGCTTCGATATCTGCTCCTTCGGAAGTGACTTTAGCGTTCAATTTTTCTTTTACATCATTTGCCCCTTCTTTGATATCTGAAACTCCTTCTTCAATATAGTCTTTTGCTTTTCCTGGCATCTCAGAAATACTTTGCCCCATGGCACTGGCATTGTCTGTAATGTTCTGACCCATAGCACTGGCATTTTCCGTTAGGGAATTGGTACCTGCTTTTAGTTTTCCAGCCTGTTCGTTGATAAAAGAGGAGGATTTTATAAAACTCCAGCCAACTGCTACAAAGAATAGGATGATTAATAAGCCGATGAAAAAGTTGAATAGCTTGCTCATATGGATAGTGGTTTGAATGTGTAAAATTAAAATCTTAAGAATATGTTAACAAATAGTGTTACCAATCGCTTTTTTGACGTCTATAAACTGTAAACGTAACACATCGAACCGTTCGTTTACTAAAAAAATCCGAACAAAATTAACTAATTTTTAAATCTCTCTAAACAAACATACTATGGATGCACTTCAAATTGCACAAGAAGCTTTGATAAATTTCTTTAATACTGCTGCTGCTTTTCTTCCAAAACTAATTGGTGCTTTGATCATTTTGATCATTGGTTGGATTATCGCCAAAATGGTAAAATGGGCTGCTGCAAAAATTCTTAAAACAGTAAAATTTGATGCTTTTACTGACCGTCTAGGAATCAATTCTTTTTTGAAAAAAGGTGGAATGACTCAATCTAGTTCTGGTGTATTATCTGGCTTGGTTTACTGGGTCATCATGTTGTCTGTCTTAAATGTATTTTTCAATAGCCTTGGTTTAGAAGTTGTTTCTAACCTATTGAATAAAGTAATCCTTTATATCCCGAATATCATTGTTGGATGTATCTTATTAGTAGTAGGGATGTACCTTGCAGAATTAGTAAGTGGATTAGTGGTTGGAGCATTGAGAGGATCTGGTTTTGAAAACGCAGAGATGATTGGTAAAATCACCAATTTCGTGATCATGTTTTTTGTATTCTCAATCGTACTTTCTCAACTAGGAATCGCTGAAGAATTGGTAGAAACAGTAGTTGGAATCGTATTGGGTGCTCTTGGATTAGCGCTTTCTCTAGCTTTCGGTTTGGGAGGAAGAGAATGGGCTTCAAAAGTATTGGACAAATACGTAGGTATCAAATAAGTCAATTTCAGTAATGGATTCCATTACTTTTTAGATACAAGCATTTCTCAGAATTTTGAGAAAGAATCCACCTTTTCCTAACGAGGAGAAGGTGGTATTTTTTTGCTTTTATCAACTGGTGGAGCAGTTTCGAGCTGAGTGTCATTAACTTAGGAAGCACACTACTTTTTTAATTTCATCTAGCAGGAATAAGTTATGGGTGACCCAGGAAGCCGCTTTGAGCGGCATCCTGGGTTTTCAACAAGAAAACAACGCTTAAGTTGAATACATTCAGCTTCGAACTGCCCGAGCATCCGCAGGTGGTTAAAAAAGATCTGGGCTCGGTGAATGCTATCGCATTCCATCCGAGAGGGCTATCGGCCTCTGGCCAGTACCAAGTTCCATTTCTTGTATTTAAAAAAAATTATTCGTGCTCAGGCCGCAGCTTCAAGTTGCAGTCCAGGTCCTTCTCTACAAATTAATCGCCAACTGACTCGCCATAGAAGTCTCCACCTCCACCAAGCTACTATCCATCACAAAATGCACATAAGTTCGAACTTGCTGTTTCTTAAAAACCGCCTGCAAAGCCATCTTACTTAAATGCAACCAAGCCCTCAATTCTTTCGCTTTGACCTTCATTTGCTTTTGAGACTTCCCACTAAAACTAGAGTGCTGAATCAAAACCAAACCTTCTTCCGTTTCCAAAATAATATCGATGATGGTAGAAAAAAATTGACGCTGATGCAGCAATTGAACCGGATACTTTCGATGTACTTTTTTGATCGTAAAATTTTGCTCCAGCAAACTATAGAAATCATCTGAAACTCGTCGCAATTCTTGCGCTTCGACCATCTCCGAAATTTCATAACGAAGCACAATTCCCGTAGCCATCTCGAGCCGCTCCGCAGCTCCATCCTCCCGAATGTCTGCCGTCAAAAATGCCTTAGTGGCCTTGGCGATTTGATACAAATCTGCCTCCGGCCCGATCATCATCGCAGGGCCGTAAGTCTGATGCCGCTCCGATTTGCTTTTAAAATTTTTGAGCACCTTTTTATCTTCGACCTCTATAAAGTAAGCCATGTTATCCATCTTA
>CALLVY010000169.1 GCA_938015925.1 uncultured Saprospiraceae bacterium | reverse complement strand
GTTTATTTTTATAAAAAGAAGGAATAGACAAGAGGTGGTTTTTGGATTCAATTTTACAACTATTGAGTCCTGGGAAAGTCTAATTTAGATAAAAATAAAATCGGAAATTCGAATTCGAATAGAGTATAGAAGGTGTACTCGCTATTCCCCATCCTAATGATTTTTATTTTTTGGCGCTATATATTGACATTTGTCATGAGAGGAAACATCAAGAAGGAGGAATTTCTTTTCGAAAAGCATAAATTAATGGCCAACCAAAACTGAAAAATAAGAATGGAAAGACAAAGCCACTTTTAACAGCATGGATAAGATTTGGACCGCCTTTATGATTGCTTAGCTGTAATAGGAAAATAGCTAATGGGAAAGCGCCTAGATACAATAATTGAGATCCCAGAATATATTTTTTTGGAACATTGATTTTTAGCAATTTTAAACTTATTAGAGCAATGAATGGAAATAGAGGAATTACTACTATGATGATAAAGTTGAATAAGTACAATTGCCATTCGGTAAGAAAAAATGAATAATAGGAGAACAATAATTTCAATGAATTGATAATTAAAAGTGAACCAACAACTATCCAAAAGAGAAGGAGTAAATTTAAAATAAATCTATCGGGTGTATTTTTGAAATTGAAAAAGATATTAATCCAAAGAACAAATAAAGATAGAACAATGGGAATCGAAATAGGATCGTAGGTGAGCCAAGTCAATCCATGCCATCCATGATATTCGATTTCTGTTCGCCAAATCATAAAACTTAGCAAACTGAAAAGAATCAGGAATTGAAACGCTTTAGTTTTATTTTTTACTAACTGCATAAACTATCTTTGGATGTGATAAAAAGAAAACTCTAAAGTTAGAAAAATGAAACTTCAATATTGGTTTCTCTTGATATGGTTTATTTTTATGAGCTATATATTGATCGCTTCCTACTTAAGAGGTAGAAAGATGCAAGAAAAATTTATTGGACTTTCTGATCAGAAAATTTTATTTAGAGACAAAAGAGGATCAGGGTATTCGACAAAATCCAATTTTACGAAAATTGGTGGTGCCTCTAATTCTTTAGAGGTGATTATCTTAGAAACAGAGTTGTGGCTAAAAGCATCCTTGTGGGCCATGGGAATGGATCATAAAAACAAGAATGACTTGATTCATCGAATACCCATGAAAAACATTAAGGGGGTAGAATTAATTGGTAAAGAAATTAAGTTGGAGTTTTTAACTGAAAATGAGGATCCGCGAGAAATAAGATTAAACCTGAAAAATCGCGAGGAATTTATAAAAATTCCTATTGCCCAACGAAAATTAAACGAATAGAATTGGAAACTGTAAAATTGCTAGTTGTATTAACATAGACCATAATTCAAGGAGAATACCCTATTAATGGAGGGGAATACCGACCATTTTGCTCATTATTTGACCTCAAACAATAAAAAGCAGCAAAAAACGAAGTTTATCCCCCAATAAGTTGTTTCTTGTGCTCGTGGTAAAGATATTATACTTATATCTTGCCACTGAATACCATAATTTTTTTTAAATGAGTAACGGTACAGTAAAGTTTTTCAACGACGGCAAAGGATTTGGATTTATAACTCCAGATGATGGTGGAAAAGATGTTTTTGTTCATGCAAATGGACTAAACGGAAGTTCACTAAACGAAGGAGACAAAGTCTCTTTCGATACTGAGGAAGGCAAAAAAGGATTGAATGCAGTAAATGTGTCTGTAATATAACACAGCATTTAGATACAGAATTATAAAGGCCTGTTAACATTGTTAACGGGCCTTTGTAGTTGGAAAAGAACGTATTGGACTTAGTAAGTCTATTCTCTTAAATCAGTTTTATTGACTTTTTGGTAGAATTGTATCCACGGAATTTTAAAAAATCATTATCTTAATGAAGCAAAAGACAAGTCTTGGAAAGTTGAGAATTGACTTGCACTTTTGATAAGCTTGAATAGATAGTGATGGAAAAAAATGTAAACGACCTCAAGGAAAATACCTTTAGCCGTGGATGAAAATTTAAATGAGATAGAAGAAAATAATACCGAAAAAACATTTTCAAAACGATCTTTACAGGCCGCACTAATCACGCTAGGATTTTACACTTATATTATCCTCAGTATGCCTAAAATGATTACCCCAAGTAAAGGCATTCCCAACCCTCCATTGATCGTGCTTGCGGGAACCTTCGGATTTTGTTTGCTGGGAATGATTATGATGGTTTTGAGTTTTGTAAAAAAAGAATCTGCTACTTGGGGGGAGATCAGAGGAAAAGCAATAACCGTCTTTGAAATAAAAATTTGTTAAAGTAAATTGGAGTCATGAAACACGAATGGAGAAAAAAGGAAAAAGCCATTTATCTTCCCAAAGCCAAACCCGAATTGATTACTGTTCCAGAATATCAGTTTGTGAGTATCAGCGGAGCGGGAAATCCCAATAGCGAAGCCTTTAAGGAAAATATAGAAGCCTTGTACACCATTTCGTACACGATAAAAATGGGTCTGAAGAAATTGGAAAAGAAGCCCAAAAACTACGTGGATTGGACGGTTTATCCTTTAGAAGGTGTTTGGGACATTACCGACGAAGCCAAACAAAATTTTAATGGCCAAATCAACAAAGATGATTTGGTTTTCGATTTGATGATTCGGCAACCTGATTTTATTTCTAAGGCTTGTTTTAAAGAAATGTTGGCTATTGCTAAAGAGAAAAAGAACCATCGATTGCTAGACCATCTGGAGTTTAAGAAAATTAAAGAAGGGCGGTGTATTCAGATGATGCATAAGGGGAGTTTTGATAAGGAGTCCGAGAGTTTCGAGCAAATGGAAGCTTTTGCGGAAGGGCAGGCTTGGGTTCGGAAATCGAAGGTGCATCGGGAGATTTATTTGTCGGACTTTAGGCGGGTTCCGGAGGAGAAGTTGAAGACGGTTTTGCGCTTTGGTTTGGAGGACTAGGGGCTTGGATTTTGCGCTTTGGTTTTATCGTGTTATTTTTAGGAGCGAATTTTCTATTCAGGGTATTAATTGCCAACTCAATCCAAACTACCCAGAAGAAATACTCTATGAAAGATGAGAAGTCTAAAGTTTTTAGAGCACTTATAGTTCCTATGGGAGAAGGCAAAAAACTTTATGAGGAATTGTTAATTGAAAAAGAACTGCTTTTATCTAAAGATTTGTCTTTTATAAAGGAAAAATTTGAAACCAAAAACCCTAGATTTTTAAAGAGTATATCGCTAAATACCTTTACGCCAATAAATATACTAAATCAGCTAGTAGGTATTTCGAATTAGGAGTGTTCAGAAAACTTTAATTTTGGATAGGAATATTAGAGTTTATTCTAAATAATTTAGTATGGCTAAAAAATCGCCTTTTACTTCCACTCTGCGTCACGTCCTCACCATAATAGCTACGGCTATTAGGTTCCGGGCGTTCCTTGATTGGAAGCAAAATTCTTCATTTTTATCTCATAAAACCATTTTAGAATAAACTCTATTGAATAAGGAATTTTGAATAATGATTTTTTTGACGAAAAATCGCGATTTTATAGGGAGATCAAAGAAGGGATTAAACTAAATCATAGCATTGACCGCCCCAATCGATATTCGATATGGAATATTTCCTCTTCCATTTTTTTCCCTGAACACTCCTAATTTCGAGTATTAAATATGCCTCAAGTATCAGGGAAAATGCCATTGAAAACCTAAAAAAGAACAAAAGCTAGGCATAGGTAAAAACCAAAAAACAAGAAATGAAACCCCAAGTCCTTCTCCTTCTCGTCTGCTGCATCTCCCTTTCCCAAACCACCAGCGCTCAAAAACGCGGAGGCATTCGCAGTTCCAATTCCTCAAAAGTAGAGCTCCCAAAAATAATCACAGATTATAATCCGGGCAACTACACACCTCCGACCTACACTTATCCAAAACTCGATATCCTTTACCCCGAAATCTCTCTGGAGGACCCAAAAATATTTGACGTAGAAGCTTTCTTCGAGGAGGAAATTTACAAAGAAAAAGCAAAAATTCTAGACCTTAAAAAAGGGAACAGTCTAAGCGCTGCAGATAAGGAAAAAATTGATACAGAAATAAAAGAACTCTCTAAACTGTATAGGGAATACCAAGACCTTTCTATGCGGCTTGGAGAATATGGAGATGTCGTATTGAATGAGCGCCGAAAGACAAGGAATAGAGTGAGTTTGGATGAAGGAAAAATGCAAGTCTTGGTTTTAAAAAACGGACTAGCCCTCTATAAAAGTGAAAAAGGACTCAGCGGAGGAAACTTGAAAGCAGGATTAGAACAGGACATTCAATGGCGAAGAGAGGAGTTGCAATCGTTTGAAGAAGCTTTGTCGGTCTTGAGTGAAGATGGGACTTTGGTGACTTTTAAAAAGCAAGAGCATTCCTTGAATTGGACGGATATATACGACTTAAAAACCCAAAAAAATATCCAAGACAAAATGGATCTTTTGCGGAAGGAGGCCTGGAATTATCTTAGTCTTACTGAAGCGCTAGGAGGAGATCCTGTTGTAGCCGAACCGAACTTACTCACTGTTTCGGATCTCAAAAAATTTATCCTTGAGTTCTCAGAACTACAAAGCATTTCAGATCAATATTATTCGCAAGGTTTTCGAATGCAATTGGAAAGAATAAGCAGCTTAATGAATAGTGTTCATTCTGCTTATGTGGGAAGAATAAAACTTTTAGGATATGATAATGTCAAGTCTTTACAGGAGCAGAAAAAACTGAATCTTTCTGGAAAATTAGATGAGGAAACTAGAAATTTGATCGACCTGGAAGTTGCAGAAATTACCAAAATGTTGGAAGACATTGGAATAAAAAACAAGTACTTTGAAAACCAGGTTGAAAACTATAAAAAAATCACAAAATCCGAAGAATACCAAACACAATTGTTGCAAGATTTTCAAGAAAGAGTGTTCTACACAGAAAGTGGTGAAAAATTGAGTCGAATAAAAATTACGATTGACGGAACTTTAGAATCGGATTTTATTCGATTAAAAGAGAAACGAATTCTTCTGCATCCCGAAATTGCTTCCACTACTACGCTTGATCAAACACTTGAAGAGGTCTATGAGAATCTAGACCGGAAATTGCCCAAAGGAGAAATTGAAATCCTGTCCTTAGTTAAAGACAAATCGACTAGCCAGCTTTTAGAAAATGAGTTTCCGGAGCATACGCTAAAATATTCCATTAAAAATAAGGGAAATAAAGAGCGTTTAGAAAAGCTGCTTAGTAAACATAAAGGCAAGACCATTTTTGTAGTAGGGCATATGGAAGGGGATGAATTCGTAACTTACCACAAAGGAAAAGTGGTCCATAGAATGAGCCTTAAAGAATTGCAAGATTTGGGCAAAGCGTTTGACTTAAATTTATTTCCTTTTGGATGCAATTCAGCCATCGGAACCGGTGGAAAATATGGGACCACCAGTAAACTAAATTCTATTTCAGATACCAAGCTATTAATCTCCGCCATAAAAAACAACCAAAGCATTAGGGGAGTATTGAATGAATTTTGTGGAGCAGACAAAACCATTATTGTAGATCAATTTAGTTTTAAGGACAAAGGCTTCGCCAAATACAAATTCTATAAGCAAGCTAAAAAAAGAGGAGCCGCAGCATTAATTACAACAGGCGTCCTCTCTATGGCTTTTGATTTGATCGGCGGCGGGGGAGAAGAAGAGGAAGAGGAAAAAGAAAAGACAAACAAAAACAAAGAAGAATGAGTACAAAATATTTTACCAATGAAATTGTCGGTCTCCTCAAGACCTATGCTCCGGAGAAATTGGGTGACTTGCGGAAAAGGTTTCCAAGCTTGGAGTCTTCTCTGGAAGAAGGGATCACGATGGGAGTAGAGCCCGTTAAAAAGAGCTTGGAAAGCATTGAAACGGTAAGTTCAAAAGGGGTAGAACGATCAGAGACTAAAAACGAGGAGATTCAGTTTCGATTGGAATTGTGCAAAGAAGGATTAGAATCCATTCTTGTTCTCTGCGACCAATTTGTTCCAAAGCTAAAGAAAAAATTGCTGCGCCTAAAAAACACCCAATTGATTAGTCAGGTGTTGATTGCCATCAGTGGTGCCTCCATTATTGCGATGCTGGGAAAAGAGAATAGTACTTTTAACTTGATCGCTGCGAGTTTAGCGATTTTAGGGTCTTTGTTGACTATATTTATTCAACACCAATCCACAGGCATCGGAGAAAAATCGCAAAACCTTTCTAATTATTTTACCCAATTGGTCGCATTAAAAACAAAAGCAGAAAGACAATTATTAGAAATTAAAATACATAAAAAATTTAGTGAAAACGCCGACCAAAAAGAACTCACTACTTTGGTCAATGAATCCAATTCCCTGTGCGAAGATGTCAGGGAAATCTTATTATTTTTAGCTTGAAAATAAAAGGCGAATTAGATTTTTTTAATCCTTGGGATATCGAAGCTAAACACTAACTTCGATATCCCAAAGCACTTTTTACACCACTTCAAATAATCCCGCTGCTCCCATACCACCACCAACACACATGGTACTAACCACATATTTAGCACCACGTCTTTTCCCTTCAATCAAAGCATGAGCCACCATCCGAGAACCACTCATTCCATAAGGATGACCAATAGAAATAGCTCCACCATTTACATTGATCAATTCATTTGGAATTCCCAAGCGGTCGCGACAATAAATCACCTGCACTGCAAAGGCTTCATTCAATTCCCAAAGATCAATATCACTAATTTTTAAACCGTGTTGTTTGAGTAATTTAGGAATGGCGAAGACCGGCCCAATACCCATTTCATCTGGTTCGCAACCCGCCACGGCGATTCCCCGGTAGATACCGAGAGGTTCCAGACCACGTTGCTCCGCAAGCTTAGAGTCCATCAGCACACAAGCGGAAGCGCCATCAGACATTTGACTGGCATTTCCCGCAGTGATGGTTCCACCGTCGGTTACAAGACGAAGTCCCGCCAAACCTTCTTTGGTGGTGCCAGGGCGATTCCCTTCATCTTTTGTTAAAGCTGCTTCCTCAAAAGTAAATTCTTTGGTCTCTTTATTTTGTATCGCTTTGATGGTGCTGATTGGAATGAGTTCGTCATCAAACTTTCCCGCAGCTTGTGCTGCTGCAGTGCGCATTTGACTTTGAAAGCCATATTCATCTTGCTGCTCCCGACTAATACTATAACGCGCGGCCACCACTTCAGCGGTTTGCAACATTGGCATATAAACATCCTTGTGCAGAGCTACCAATTTTTTATCCACCATTTGAAAGGTGTTCATATTTTGATTTTGCACCATGCTGATAGATTCTAATCCGCCACCGATTGCTACCCTCATTCCATCGTGCAATATTTGTTTGGCGGCAGTAGCGATGGCCATCATCCCAGAAGAACATTGACGATCTATAGTCATTCCACTTACCGTCACAGGTAATCCACCTGCCAATGCTGCCAATCGACCAATATTTGCGCCAGTGGTTCCCTGGGGTAGGGCGCAGCCCATGATCACATCGTCTACCTCGGCAGGATCAATGCCTGCTCTTTCTACTGCTGCTCGGATTGCCCAGCCTGCCATGGTGGGGCCTTGCGTGGCATTGAGTGCGCCTTTGTAAGCTCTGCCGATTGGTGTTCGGGCGGTTGATACGATTACTGCTTCTTTCATTCGTCTGTTTTTTATTATTTTTATAAATCGCTTTTAAGAAAACAAATATACCATTATGTAGATGTAAACATAGAATGCCTGAGCTATCAGCTAAAAATGATTGATTAGAGTTGTTGCTTACTAGACTTTATTTTTTTAGGGAACAATCCTAAAAAGAACCGGGAACACTAAGAATCATTGGATCAGGCAATTTATGATTTGAAAAAGAGTTAGAACAGTAAGCTCTTTTTAAAATGAAAAACCACACATGAAAACACTAAAAAAAATCACTATCCTAAGTCTCACTGCCATAGCATTGATTATCCTGTTCCACCAAATCGTAGCTCAATCCAACAAATCTAAACTATATACCAACATCTCCGAAATCCCTCCAAATAAAATCGGCTTACTCCTAGGAACAGGAAAATACCTCACGAACGGAAACATCAATCTGTATTACCGCTACCGCCTGGAAGCCGCCGCAGAGTTATTTAAAGAAGGAAAAATAGAATTCCTTTTGATCAGTGGCGACAATGGTAGAAAAGGATACAATGAACCAGAAATGTTTCGAGATGACTTGGTGGAACTTGGTGTCCCAAAAGATAAAATCTTTTTAGACTACGCTGGTTTTAGAACCTTGGATTCTGTAGTGCGGGCAAAAGAAATATTTGGGCAGGATCAATTCACCATCATTTCCCAAAAATTCCACAATGAAAGAGCGCTCTTTATTTCTCGAAACAAAGA
>CALLVY010000168.1 GCA_938015925.1 uncultured Saprospiraceae bacterium | reverse complement strand
GAAGGTTTTTCTTTTTTATGGACAAAGCAAACCAAAAATTCATTTGCATAGTTAGCCTCTTCAATGTCTTTAACCGCAGAATTTTTGTCCTCCCACAAAAATTCTTTAAGGATGATATTGGAATTACTCTGGCTCCAATCTTTAAAGATGGATAAGAAGTGAGGATCTTCTAAGTCAACAAACAATTCATTATCTCCTCGTTCTTGCAGTAACATGTAGCGAGGGATTTTCCATTGTTTTCTCCACCGTTTTAGCTGCTTTTGATCGACTGACCCATTAGACCAAAGTGGCCTTAAATCCTCTTGTTCAAAAAGCCAAGTAGCTCGAGAAAGAATTAGATTTTGATAATTAACTCTTGGTAAAAATTGATGCGCTTGATGAACTTTTCCCCAAGTAAAAGTTAGACCGCCAAGCTGTCTTTGGTTTTGCAAATCACCTATAAATTGAAAAATAGGGTGTGGGTCAATCGCAAAATTAAAGGTGGAACTTATTTTAGGAAAGACCCGTTTGTTTCTTTTTTTAGAACGCAATACCAATTGTCCGTTTTGGTAAGAAATCCAAATATCGCCTAGGCCAATTTGTAGTGTATCGGGCTTATGCGATACGGTCATAAAGGGGATTTCAAAGTTTCTTAAATCCGTTCGTTGCAAAACGTTTCCTCCTTCAATGAATTGAGGCAGGTGATCTACTTCTGCTAAAATCCCTTCTGGTCGAACAGCTGCTTCCATTCGAGCGATATCTTTTAGTTGATGGGCTAGTTCCTCATCGTAAAGCGAGTATCTCGAAAAAACATTGATGGCACTCGGACCACCTGCCATCTTTAAAAATATTTTTTCTCCTTTCTTCTCCGCACTACCTTTTGCCAATATACTTCCATTGGCGATAATGGAATCTGGAAAATGTTGCCAGTCTTCCGAGAATTTTTTTAATTCTTCTTCGCCTAATTCGATTTCATAAGCCGCTTTATTTTTTGCATCCAATAATTTTTTTAGCAAAAAACGCTGGGTCTCATTCCATTGGTATTGTTGTCGATTTGTAAAAGTTTGAATGCTAGGGAATCCATCTATTAAAGGACTTTGGTCTTTTATCTGTCGATCATTCAAATAATCCAAGCCAATGTCTGCATCAAAAACCTCCAGTAAAGGAACTTCTTCCTGGTCGTAACGCGCCGCAAACCTTTGGGCGAAGCGAGTAATATTGTCTTCGATCAAAGGTGGTCGGAGTTTGTTCAAAACTCGAATTCCTCTACGAATGGAGGCTGCCGTTTGGTAACTTAATTTGCCGGTTACCTTTTCTTTCTTAATGTTTACTCGGAATATTGTTTTTCTGTTGATCGTTTTATCTATGGCTTCTATCTTGCCGAGCAAGTGTTGGTATTGATTGATGGATAAGCCTATGTTTTGTCCATCAAAATTTTCTAATTGCTCTTGCAAATGATCAATGTGCTGAATAATATCTTGGGTAGTTGCCTGGAGATTTTTCTGATCTAAAGCGATCAATTTCTTGTGTAAACTTTTTAAGTAATCGACTCCGAGGGTGGAAGGCTCCAATTCACTTACTAAGATTTTATTTTGAATGAGTCGTTCCAAAAACTCACTGGCTTCTTCTTCCTCATAACCTTTGGCTAGTAAAAAATCCAACAATTGATCGAAACCTAATGGCTGCTTGCAGTAGGCTAAAATTTCATTGAGGTGTTCACTTTTAGTAACGCTAAAGACGTTTAATTGATAAGTGTTTTCCTTGGGACTTAATATTAAAAAACGGAATTGATTGCCAAAGGTATAAAAGGTCGTATTGGGAATAAGTTTTACTTGCCTCAAGAGAGCAGGATCCTTCAGCAACAAAGTTTTGAGGTGATAAAGATGTTGGAAATTGATATGAGTACTTCGTTTTGTGGCGGATGGTTTTTGTAAAACGATTTCCGTTGTTTTCTCCCAATTGACTAAAGTATAGCCCGCAAATAAACCAAAAGGAGTACTTCGTGTCGTCATCCTTGAAAAATAACGCAAAAAAGTCAATTGCAATTTCTCTGCTTTCTCTGCTTTTAAATCGCCATTTTCCCATTTAGTCAATTGTTGATAGAAGTTAGGAGAGGCTAAAAAAAAAGCTTCTTTTACCAAAGGGTTCTGCCAAATTTTCTTTACTGCCGCTGTTTTATCTTCCACCTGTAGTAGCTCAAATAATTGATGCAATGGAAGGAGGGGAGTGCGGAGCATCGCGAGAGAATGTAAATCGTAATCGTTCATTATTTCAGGTTTTAAAACGAGAAAAGTTAAGAGGCAAAGGCCGATCTGATCTGATAAAATATGCGCTCTATCAAACGGAGATCTTCCGTTACGATTTCAGCAGTTCCTTGCATTTCTTGAACGAAGGCTATACTTTTATCATGGTTGGATTGCAGGCCTTCCGGCAATTCCACGTCCACATAAAACAGGTTGTTTCGCGCTACTTTTGATACTCTTCTCACACGACCCTTAATGGTTCCAAATTCTCGGAAAGGATAACCATCCAATTTGATGATTACATTTTGACCAATTTCTACTTTTCCAGAGTTTTGCTCTGGCATGGCCACTTTTCCAAAAATATTTTCACTGGATTCCGGAATCACCGATAGCACTTCTTCACCAGTCGTTACATA
Organism: uncultured Saprospiraceae bacterium; assembly: GCA_938015925.1. GTDB lineage: Bacteria > Bacteroidota > Bacteroidia > Chitinophagales > Saprospiraceae > CALLVY01. Next base: position 5,381 of record CALLVY010000168.1, on the reverse strand, counting down.
TTGATTTTCATTCCAAAAACTAGTCATCGAAATCGTCCCACTGATGGGAGCCCGGATGAGATAAGTTTGCTTCCAAAGTTCAATAGCGCTTTGTAAGCTTTGGATGTTTTCTTTGATGGTTAAAAATTTATCAACTTCTCGATCATTGCGATCATAACCCATTTGATTGATTTGAGACTTAAGTCGTTCTACCAAGATGTTGTTGTTGATCAGTTGGCTTTTTAAAGCATCTTTTTGTCGTTTGTATTGAAGGTAGAAGGCTTCTGATTTTTCCAAACTAAGTTGACTCGTTACGCCAGAGGCGAACAGTTTTTTATTGCGTTCATAGTCTTCTTTAGCTAAACTTACTTCTTGTGATAAAACGTCCTCTTGTGTTTTGAGGGAAACATTTAATTCTTGGTAGTGCGTAATTTGCTGTTGAATGGATTGAATATTTCCGTCCAGGTTTTGGCGCGTTTTAAAAAAGTAAAGAATGTCTTTTGTGTTCTGAGAAAAGGAAGCGTACTGATTTTGCAATCTTCCCAATTTGAGTTTTTTCGGGATAGAAACGGCGGATAAACCCTCTGGGCGTTCTACCGTTTGGATTTGTCGAAGATAATTTTCGAGGATTAGAATATCCTCTTCCTCGGCGGTGTTTTCCAATACCGCCAAAACTTCTTCTTGTTGGACCTTTTGTGTGTTCATTACCTTTAAATCACTGATCCTTCCATTCGCTCTGGCCATCACTCGCACCGGAGGAGAAGGCGTGGTGATCACGATTCTCGACAGCATGATGTCCGGATATTTGATTAAATAAGTGAGAAATAATAACAAACCAATAAAGATTAAAAAGAAGGTGGACCCACCACGAATAAAGGCAGAAGGAACGGTTCCTAGAATTTCTTCTACAAGTTCACTTCGATCCAATTGTTCATTTCTTTGTTCTTGTTCTTCTATTACCATCGCTTTTGATTTTTTCCAAGTTTAACTTCCTAACTCCAATTGATTTTTCACTAAAGCAAAATACTTTCCTTTTTGTGCGATCAATTCTTCATGGTTTCCAAATTCAGTAATTCGACCTTCGTCTAATACAATAATTTGATCCGCGTTCTTCACCGTGCTCAGTCGGTGAGCGATCACGACGACCGTTTTGTTTTCGTAAAATTTTTCTAAGCCTTCCATGATCACCTTTTCATTATTGGCATCCAAGGCGCTGGTCGCTTCATCAAAAAACAAATACTCGGGATCTTTATAAATCGCCCTGGCGATCAAGACTCTTTGTCTTTGGCCGCCGCTCAAAGAAGCTCCTTGGTAACTGATTTCTGTATTGTATCCAGCGGGGAAGCTTTCGATCAAACCATCTATATTGGCTATTTTTACCGAACGTTCCAGGTGAACCATATCAATATTTTTTCCCGATCGGGATTCTGTAATATTCCGCAGCATGGTATCTCCAAAAATGAATCCATCCTGCATCACCACACCACAATTCTCTCTCCACACCTGGGTACTTATATTTTTTAATTTGGCTGCTCCAACTCGGATGCTTCCTTGGGTAGGCGGATAGAATTTTTGCAATAATTTTAAGAGCGTCGTTTTTCCACTACCACTTACACCTACAATGGCCGTCACCTTTCCTTGAGGAATAGTTACGGTGACATCTTTTAGCACTAAGTCATCACTGCCAGGATATTTAAAACTTAAATTTTCAATCGCGATGGATTTGTCAGAGGGCATCCGGTGAGATTTAAGTGCCGTCGTTGCTTCTTCATTTTCTACATTATAAATCTCTGAAACACGTTCAATACTAATCCGTGCATCCTGATAAGATCCGGCAAAATCAATAAAACTTCGAATCGGTGTATTGAGTTGGCCGATGATGTATTGAATAGAAAGCATCGTCCCCAAAGTGAGGGTACCGTCAATTACCGCCGTAGCCGCAATAAAAGTGATTAAGATATTTTTTAGTTCGCTGATAAAAGTTCCTCCAGTTCTTTGATAATGATAGAGGGATAAATCTTTCATCGAAATCTTATAGAGTTTAACTCGGTTCTCTTCCCACTCCCAACGCCTGCGGCGTTCTGAGCCATTGATTTTGATTTCTTGCATTCCCTGAATAATCTGTACCAAACTACTCCGGTCATTAGACGATTGCTCAAATTGCTCATAATCTATTCTTGCTCTTCTTTTCATGAAAGCCAAAACCCAGACGATGTATAGTACCGTTCCAGCGAAGTATAAAAAGAAAATCCACCAATCGAAATAAGCCAGTACGACTCCAAAGACGACCAGATTGACGATGGAGAAAAGCATCATCAGGGATTGAGTAGATAGAAAAGTTTCGATTCGGCGATGGTCTTCAATTCGTTGTAATAAATCACCAATCATCCTGGAATCGAAAAAACTCATGGGCAGCTTTAGTAGTTTGACTACAAAGTCAGAGAGGATCGTCAGATTTACTTTGGCTCCAAAATAAAGGAGTAGCCAATCGCGAATGATATGGACAATCGTTCGCGATAAAAACAACATCAACTGAGCCGCCAGGAGGATGTAAATAAAATTTAGATTTTGATAATTGATCCCGTAATCGACGACCGACTGGGTGATAAAGGGAATGATCAATTGAATGATGGTGGCCGTGATCAATCCCAAAAGCAACTGAATCATCGTAGAGCGATAGGGCTTGATATAAGGCAGTAAAAATTTAAAGCCCTGACGTTCATTTTCTTTGCGCTCTTCTTGTGCGTCAAATTCGGGAGTAGGTTCGAATAAAATAACAATCCCTTCTTTTTCATCATCTGCACCATCGATATGCGCCCAACCTTGTAGAAAAGTTTTTTTGTCCAATTTTGATAAACCCACCGCTGGATCCGCTACATGGACATAATGTTCGCTTACTTTGTGAACCACCAAAAAATGATTTTGCTTCCAATAAGCAATGCAGGGTAATGGTGCTTCGTTTAACAATGTTTCATAAGGAATACCTACTGGTAAAGCTCGCATATGAATCGCTTCGGAAGTACTTACTATAGAGCGAATGGAAGTCCCTCCTGCGCCCAAATTAGCTTTTTGAATCAGGTATTCCCTTGAGAAAAGTTTGCCATAGTATTTGGCAATCATCCGCAAACAAGTAGGACCACAGTCCATTCGGTCGTGTTGTTTGTAGATGGGGAATGTTTCTTTTTGGAATTTAAACATAGTTGTTTGTCTTAACTTTCTATAGAGGATTAGTCTTGATATTTAAAAATCACTTTACCAAAACGATCTTTAGAATTATAGGTTTTCTCAAAAAAGGATACTAGGTCCTCTTCCCCATAAACAGTATCAATAGGCAAGGTGACTTCCCCTTTTTGAAAAGCAGCTAAAGCTTTTTCTAAATGAATAGCCTTGCCTAGGCAATGGCCGTAAATGTTTATTTTTTTGGCAATTAGATTACCGAATAGATGAGGTGTTCTTTCTGATGGAAAGCGGAAAGTTTTTTTCTCCCAGCCACTATATTGCTGATAAAAACCGCAACTAATATATTGACCATCCAATTTTACAAAGTCGAGTAAGCGATCTAGATGGAGATCAATAAAGGGATCGATTACCGCATCAAAACCACCCGTGTCTTGCAAGACTTGCTGAAAGCGGGGGAGGTCTTCTGCTTGTAAAAAATTGGAATTGCCATGTTCCATTACCCACAGGTCTTTGGCTCCTAATTCCAATACCTGCTCTTTAAATTTTGCAGAAGAGGAAAGTGCATAGACCTTGTATTTTTTTAGGGCGCTAATTGCAAAAAGAGAAGTCAAAGACTTTGCGGAGGTAACCAGGATATTGGCATCGGGTTTGAGCTGGAGACGATCGAGCATTCCAAAGACTGTTTGACCTGCGATGGTGAAACCAGCGGCCACCTCAATAGGGAAGTCTTTAGGAATGCGCATCAGTTGGAATTCATGGATCACATGGTAGCGTAAAGAAGCGTGATTGGTGCTCAGGCCTCCTGGTGCTTCGCCATCTCTACGCAAGGGAAAGGACGCATCCAGAATGACTCTATCTCCTGGCACTAAAGTTTTTACAGCTTCACCGACTTCCATCACCTCCGCAACAAACTCTGATCCGATTCCTGAATAATATTCTGCTTCCGAATCTTTAGCGATTTGCTGAGCAGCCAAGGTAGACCAGGCTAGGATAATACTTTTATCTCTGTAGTTGCAAGAGAAAGCCAGTACGCGAATAAAAACATGATGAGCCTGTAGCTGTGAGTCAAAATCAGGAGGATCAATTTCCATCATCGAGCAATAAACTTTATTTTTTTCCAGAGGAAAAGAAGCCACTTTTAAAGCTACGTCTCCATAGGTTTCATTTTCTCCCGTATTCTTAGAGCATAGGACTAAACTTTTCATGGATTATATTTTATCTTTTTCTAATTGATTTTCTTTTGCCAAAGGATAGCGCGCTTCGAAAGCAGTATAGTTGAAAATATAAGGTTGGTCGGAAGTATCGTATTGTTCGATGAGTTCCTGTTTTCGTTGATATATTTCTTCGCATACCTTGTTCAGCATGGAGTATAAATTCCAGCCTTTTTCGGTATAGATTTCTGGTAAGTTAAAATCGCTCAGTCCTTTTTTCCAGCGTTTCATATTACTAGAAAAGCGGCCTCTTAATTCGTGTTCTTCTTTCCCTGAAAATATTTGTTCGTCGATCAATACTTCAAAGCAACTATTGATATTAACCATCGTAAATAGTCCATGAAAAGCACCATAAATACTGGGATGATTGGAATCGGAGCTGACAGTGCTCATGTTTTGTTGAGAATCTATGACGAATATTTCTGCCCGATTAAGAGTCACCATAAAGAAAATATTATGGGCACATTGATGTAAGATATCTTCAATGAAAAATAGCAATTCATTTTCTTCCTGGACGCTAAAAAATGCCGTGCCGTAGGCTTCTAAGGCCGCAAAAGACCAAACCTCCGGATTGTCAAATAAGACAAATCGACGAATCGATTTTTCCAACCATTGGTAATAGGTGGGCAAGTATTTTTGAATAAGGCTTAGCGCAGGTTTGAGGTGATGACCTTTTTGACGAGTTACGTCTTCTATTGCAACTTTATCTGCTCGTCTTTCCGGGTCAAAAAGATGGTATAAAATGGGATTGTTGTACTGCAATATTTCAAAGGAGGTTCCTTCAATGAAGGTGGGTTTTTCCAATTGAAAATCAAGGGCTTGATCCTCGTGATAAATCCGATAAGGAGGAGAGCTATCAGCCTCTTTTTTTAGTTTTACAAATACGTTTTGCAGGGATGTTTTAAAATAGCCCACCTTAGGGACGAAAAGAATTCCTTGTTGATCGACATAAGCATTGATCTCAGTCAATTGATGTTCGGGATCACTGTAGCCCCACAGAAGTTGTTCTAA
>CALLVY010000167.1 GCA_938015925.1 uncultured Saprospiraceae bacterium | reverse complement strand
TTTGAGTATTGTCATACTCAACCCTTTGGGATCGTTCACTCATTCACCTTAATAGCTACGGCTATTAGGTTCCGGGCGTTCCTTGGTTGGAAAAAAAATCCTGCATTTTCATCTCATAAAACTATTTTAGAATAAAGCCTATTATAAATTGGACTATTCACTCTTTCATCAAAGGAGGCTTTTTTGAACGTACTGTAAATCGGTAACCAATGCTTAAATAAGCAAGAAAAGGAAAGCTTATGAGTTCCTCCTTTTTTGAATCGGTCACACTAAAACTATTCTCCATTCGAGTGTATTTCTTACCTAAGCCAGTTCCTACCTTTAAGTCAAGTAAAAAACCTGATCATTAAGGTGTGACCATTAAAAGAATAGCATTCCAGTACGAAAGGTAAACAGGCTATAGCCTGATCGCTTTGCAAAAAACACAAAATCCGACTTTTGTTTTAGGGTTTGTAGAGTAGAAGAATTATTGTTATTTTGTGAACAGCTTGTAGGCCTAAGAATAAAGCCTTCCTAATTGTAGCGAAACACAATTTTCGCGAATCCTAAAAAATATAAACAAAAAATAATGAAAAAAGTAATCTGGTTTCTCCTCATCGCAGTAAATTGTTTTGGACAAGAAGACAATTTCCACCTTAGTAAGAATGAGTTTAATGTTGAATTATTAGGAAGTGGAATCGCTTATTCTCTTAATTACGAACGAACTTTTGCCCAAGAGGAAAAAATAGAAATGAAAGGTTCCTTTGGCGCTCATTTTAATCCAATTGAAATAAAATGGATTGGAACAGGGAAAACTTTGGGCCTCAATGCGGAAGCTAAAATCAACTGGCTTTTGAAAAGGAATAGTGTAGAAACGGGGGTAGGTTATAGCTACATCCATTTTTTAGATAGTAAGTCTAGTGAACCCTTAAATCTTATTATATCCCGATTGGGGTATCGGTTCTACAACAAACGAAAAGTAAAATATTTTGGCATATCCTTTACGCCAATTTTTGTGGTCGGCGTTAAAAGCGAAACAGCGGATTTCAACCGCTATATCCCCTATGGAGCTATTCGGTATGGATGGAAGTTTTAAAAAAGATAAGCTGGAATCTTAATGGACAAAATAATAAGGACCACTGGAATTGTAAAAGAAATAGTGGATCATTGAACCTTCAAAATTAGCTTAGAAGATGGAAGGGAAGTATTAACGACCTTATCTACTAAAGCTAAGGACTCTTGTCTTACGAAATATGTCAAGGCGAAAGGATGCTAAAATTTGTCTCAAGGTAAACGAACTTAGGACGCTCCTCAAAGATCGTCCTAAGTTTTTGCTTTTTTAATAAACGTAAATGCCTTGCTTATTATTAAAAATAGTTAACGAAATCATAAAGTGTTAAGCAATTAAGACCTGCTCCAATAATTTCCAATTTTCGATAGGGTGATTTATTGAAAAATTCCTAGATTTATAGCAAGGAATAGAATTAAAAACTCCTGAGGAGACTTCTTGTACTGACAAATTCTAATTTAAATTAATCATAAAACATTGCGATTCAGACAATGGAATTGGCGCTTTAGATAGCCGCTCAATTCTGTTGAATTATTTACCTAAAAAAATATCAAAAATGAAAATTAGAATTCTAACAAGCCTGGCATTCATTGCTTTTTGTCATTGTCAAATGTTTGGACAATACTACTTCCATCAATTTCCCGTTTCTGGTGAGGTGGTTTCCGTAGAGGAAAAAAAAGAAACAAAAGGATGGTTTAAGCCCAAAGTAAAAGTGGTATCTGTCTATGAAAATGGAAAAATAAAATCTACCCAAGAGTTTGCAGGGAAGAAAAAAGTAAACGAAGTAATTTATGAATACAATTCGGCAGACCGAAAAGTAACCATCAAAGAGAAAAAGGAAAACCAGGATTTAAAAACGAAAAACATTAATTATTTTGACGATAAGGATAGACTAGTAAAATCAGAGTATTATGATCTCGACCGAGTTCAGACGCCAATATTGATTCAAGATGATTTTATTTATAATGAAAAGGACAAGGTTTTATCCTATAAAAGAACAAATATTCCTTTAGATGGACCATCTTCTTCTTATGACGATGCGCAAAAGATTATTACAAACTTTGAAATAGAATACCTAAGTGAACATCAATCGAAAGAAATTGGAAGTGCCTCTTTTCCCAATGGCAGATTACAGGAATCTATGATTGAATATGATCCATCTCGTAATTCTGCGGTATGTACTAGTTCTAATTATTATCTCATTAAAAAGAATGGGGAACGTCCTATTTATTTTCGAAAGGGCGATTGGATTGAAGAAAGTCTTGTTGAAGTGAATGGGGAAAAGATATTGGTACATCAATCAATTGTGAAACATAAATACGTTTTTGACAAACAAGGGAATCCTGTTGAAATATATAAGCTTAATCAAAAGGGAGAGGCGCAACTATTAGCAACAAGGACTATAGAGTATAAATAAAAAACTACTTCCCCCATTAGACGAGCCCACTAGCAGTAGCTGATGGGCTCGTCTATCTCTACTATATTCCAAAAAGAAATCTGAAATCAAATTTACCTCCCTCCAATATACCTGCCACTTAATGCTTTACCTCAAATTCAAAATACAAGATCCCTCCAAGTATACTGATTTTCAAAAACTGTATGAACATATGCTTAAGGTTCGACAGGTCGACTTTGAATTTGAAAAAGAAGAAGAACCTCAATTTGATTGGGACAAAATGACTCCGGTAGAGGTAGAGGAAGCGGTGGAAGAAATAGGGAAAAGCTGCGATCCAAATTACATAGCGCTTAAAAGATACAAAAGCTTAATCCCTGATTATGCCAATGCCTTTTTAGAGAAATATTTACAAGTAGATAATGAGCAATTAGGGGCACTTGGGGGGCAAGAAGTACTTTCTATTTTGAATTATTTAGAACATGACTTTGAGGTGAATATGGATAATTTGGAAAAAATAAAAGAAGGTCTGGGCATCGTTGAATTTTCTACAGGCAACTTTCCTTTTGGAGGAATGCAGCGTTTTTTAATGACTTTAAAAGCTTTTGATCTAGTGCCCACGGAATGTTTTAATGGCTTTACTATTTATAAATTTGATTGGACTTCTGACTTTGAACATGAAGCGATTGACTTAGCGGCAGAAACGGTGGCGTATTTAAAGAAATTGGAGCAAAG
>CALLVY010000166.1 GCA_938015925.1 uncultured Saprospiraceae bacterium | reverse complement strand
TGGAATTGTAAGTTTTGTATTGCGATTCGTAAAACAAATATAAGCATAGCAAGAAGGGAAATCAAGTATTGCAAAAAAATGAATAAAAGCTATAGCAATACGCTTTTAAAAAAAATCGCCCAAAAGCCTTTGATTTAAAGGTTTTTGGGCGAAATTCTGAGGTCATTAAGAATGAGTCTCATTTAAAAAATCCCATAAACAGGGTAGCTTACTTTTGCGTTCTAGAGGCTTTAATTCTATTGACAAACAAAAGTGCGGAGTTTGGATCAACCGCTTGAATCTCATAAACACCACCATCTTTTTGTTTGAAAGTCAACTCTTTGGTTTTCATTCCAAGTAGAGCATCATTAAATTTGGTATTGGAAGAAACCATACTCAAAATTCCTTGCTTGTAGCCAAAGAAATACCAATCTTCACTTGGCGACTGAATATACATGTAGACGCGATCATCTTCGTTGGAAGGCATTTTGAATTCGACATGGCATTTCAACATTCGATTAATCGGTACTCCATTTATACTCGCCAAACCGACCTCCAATTTAGTGTTGACAAAGGATTGATATTCCGAATTCCAACCCATTGGCAAATAGCTAAATAGAAATGGAAATTTATTAAACTTATTGTCTAGGTCTAATCCACTACTTTTCATTTCTGAAATTTCACTTTTCAAGTTCTTGGCAGTAGGTATAAAAGTTGCCAGGGCATCCTCGAAGAAAGTCCCATGTTTTAGATAATCGATTGGACGGGCATCAAAACTACTGGCCTGCAAATCGGTAATCAAAATCTTCAATAATTTATCCGGGATTTTCATATCCACTCCTGCCATCACCATCACTTCGGTTTCTACTTCTGCAGGACCTAGCTCTGTCGAACTATTCTCTTGGTCTAATTGGGTTTTCACATGTCCAGCAGTGGTCAAGCTCATGTATTTTAGGCCAGTACCGATATTGAGTGTCCCTCTAGCGAACACCTCTCCCGTTTTATTATTAACGGTCATCAAATCTCCATAAGGACTCCCGCTAGCCACTCTTAGTGAATCGCCAAAAACAAATTCATCATTGACTCGATTGTATTTAAACAAACCTAGTTTTTCTCCTTTAGCCACAAAAAGTGGTCGATCTTTTCTAAAGTAGAGAACGTCCATTACCGCAGGGTAAACTCTGGCCGTTTCTTTACTTAAATAAACACCCGTCACCAATGGTCCGCCATCGTAATTTTTAGGATTATTATATTCAATAATCATGTTGTTTTTATCGGCCTCACAACTAAGAGAAAACCAATTGGCTTTGGGCAATACCGGAGAATCAATTTTGGCAAAACCATCAAACTTCAGATTGATGTTTTCAGCACTCAAACTAATCTTCCCTCTAAATTCTGTTTTGCGGTCAATATAAAAACGATCATCCGTACTTACAGTTCCGGTAGCCCGGGTAACTGCTTTCTTTTTACTACGAGCACCTTTTCCTACACGGGTTCCCACGATATCCTTAAATTCAATCTCCTGCTTACGATCTCCAATATTGTATTCATAGAATCCAGAAGCACGGTATTCTTTGCGGCCTTTCACTGTAACATTTGCTCTATTGATGACGTGATATTTACTCAAGGTATCTGCAACTATTTTTGCATTTTTAAACTTAGACATCACCCCTCCTGGTCGGATCTCTACATCACCAGTTTCGGTATAGATATAAGCATCACAAGATTGGATATAAGGAACTCCACCAATTTTCAATTCATTGTTTTTCAAATCATAAAAAGCGGTAGCTCCATCAAAAATCAGAGAATCTTGATCGGGATGTATCGAAGTAAATCGTCCCAATTTTCCACCTTCATTCTGGAACGTTACCGTCTCTTCTTTCATGTCCCAGACAAACTCATCAAGACTCGTGGTGTACTGGTTGTAAGGCATCGTCGTTACATGATTTTCATCATTTGCTTTGACAAATCCCTTCTGGGCATCAAAATCCAATTCAGCATTTACATTCTTGGTATCAAAGGCGAGAGCATCAGATCCAAATGCAAGAATTTGTAGATTGGAAGTATCTGCCTTGGTTGAAAAAGCTCCAAAGGACATCAACTTAGATTGGAGCACACCTTTGTCCCATTTGAAATTTCCAACGCCCTTCAAACCGTCAGGAGTCAAGATGACCATTCCTGCCAGGGTATGATTGTTTTCTTTAAAAAGATCGAAAGGTTTCTCCTTCGTTTTCACATACATACTATCCACATAAGGCCGCCAATCAATCGATACATCAAGTCCCAATGTTTGGGGAACTTCGACTGGCCCCGTTCTATCCTCTGCCAAGTCAAATTTTTCTGCCGAAGCGGTCATCTTTTTAGGTCGGTAAATAATATCTTCTGAATCGATATTAGCTCCGAGATATTTGACATTTCCTTTGGCCAGAAAACCTTTATTACTCAAATCAATTTCTCCGGTGAATGTTCCTTTTCCTTGATAATTGGGTAAGCCATCTGCGGGCGTTTCCGTTTGAAAACCTAAAGACTCATCCTCTTCCTGTAATACGATGGTCTCTTTGAATTCTGGAAAAATATCTGCAGATACCATGACCCCATCAAAGTGTACATCTTCTCTGGTAAAATGGTCGAGGCTATTAAAACTAAAAGGATCTAGTTTGAAGAAAAAAGAATCTCTGGAATATACGCCCCCTAAAGTTTCTTTATAATCATAGAACACATAGGAATTCTCTTTACTCTCAAAAGCTGGAAACATTGGAATATCTTCCTGACCAGACATATTCGAAGGTGCATCAATCAGTAAAACACCGCTGAGGTGTTCTAAACGAGAACTGATCGACAAGGCGATGGTATCTCCCGTTTCGTCGGAGACGGCATCGGTTGGAATAAAGAGATCCATATATCTTACGGAATCCGTTTCGATGTGATTTTGATCATAGATAAAAGAAAAATCTTTTCCTTCCATTTGGGAATAACCGGCAAAAAGTTTTCCATCAAAATCTAAGTTCCGATTGGTCTTCATCGTTAGTTCTCCCAAGAAAGGTTTGACGGCTACGTTTTGCGGTCCACTAAATTGAATATTAGCGACTCCGCGAGTATCGATCGAACCATCCTTCATATTCATGACTGCATTGGTACTGTCGGTTACCGATACGACTCGAAGAATATCATAATCTACTTTTTTCTGACTCGCATTGGCATAATGAAATACTTTTTCTTTGACTTCTACAATCTGTTTATTGCTATCGTAATTGACAAATCCTTTAGACACCAAATCGTATAAAAGCGATTGGATACTACTGGCGTTAAATTTGGGATTGATAAATTTAGCGAGGTTATTGGCACTCAAGAAACGAGTCCCTTCCCTTTCCGAATAGATTTTGATCGTTGCCAATGGATTGGTAGAAGAAATATTCTGTAGGCGATCATAGTCACTTGCTAAAAAGAAATTGAGGGATTCAAAAGTTACTTTTTTGTTGGTGCTGGCAAAAGAAACGGAGCGTTCTCCGAGAATCAGAGAATCCCCTGCCATTAGCCACTTCACACTATTTACATCGATATTGAATTGGTGTTGAGAATTGAAAAATGGATTTCGATCACTCCCCCGTTTTCCTCTACTTAAGGTCAATTCTTCTTTAGGTATTTCAAATTTAAAATTTACACTGGGATGGTAGATCGAATCTTGTCCAAAATAAAGGACGGACTCTACTCCTTCTCCTACCATTCGCTCTCCTTTTCTAATCACAAAAAGTTCGGAAGCTCCGCGGAAGGTTTTATTATTTTCCTCGTCGTAGATGGCAATCTTTGCTTTGTTATCTGGGCTACCATATCCATGTACGGTGGTTCCCTGCAATTTGAAGCCGCCTTGGTAACGAACGCCTCCTCCAATATTTTCTATATTCAAAACACTATCCTGAGAAATGAAGCGTGGATAAGATCCTTCTGTGGCTTTATTTCGAACCATAATTTTGTCCTGAAAACGTCCAACGATATCGCCATTTGGAAAAAGCTGTGGGTAGTGAATTTTTACGGGGTTGACTTCATACAAAGGCTTGGAAATATTAATAGAATAATCTTCGAAAGAACAATAAACCTCTTCCTCTAAATCTTTAAACCTTTCCCAGGTTACTTTTCCTCCTTTCCCTTTCCAAATATTTTCTAGCAGCAAAAAACTTCCACTCGTTTCAATGATCGAGATCGAATCTCCTTTTCTTACTGCATGTAAAGTCACTTTATCGTATTCTATGGAAGGAATTTTCTCTTCGTACTTTAATTTAAAATCCGTTGCTTCTGCAAACCACTTCACCCCACTTTTAGAATACTTGATGGCATTCAGTTCATAGAAAGGTTGAGAAAATTTCATAAAAGCTTTGAAGTATTTGGTCTTTCTACTTTCAATGTCTTCCATCATTTGGTTGAGTACCTGATGCCAAGCAATGAAATTATCGGCTCCTTTTTCTCCGTTTTTGACCACCAATAAAGATTCCAGATAAGGTTTAAAAAATTCTCCTGCTCTCATTCTACGCGAGAGCATGCCATTACAAGTTTGATGAATGACGGTAAACTCTTCGGGAGTATAGCCTCCATTATTAAATTTCTTTGAAAATGCTTTGAAGACATCTTCTAATGCACTTTGTTTACTTGCGGTCATAAATACGCCCAACTCTTTGATAAATTCGGGTGGTGTATCTGGAAATTCTGAGGGGGATTGTGCTTCAGAAATCTGGCTAAAACCAAAAGCCAAAATAAAGGCAAGGGATAAACGTAAAAACATATTTAAAAATATTTAATGACTGAACCTGATTAAAATACAGGCTCACTTATTTAGGGACTTTGTGCTATACAATGGGGATAAAGTTGAACAGGACTTGTTTAAGCAATAATTTCAATTGCTTAATACCTAGCTAAAATAGACGAAATAAGTCCGAAGTTCTATTCTGGCATACGGCCAGAAAGCAAAGGAGTTGCAAGAGCAGCCCCCATTCCTCTAGCGAAACAGACTAATACAAAGCCAATTGTTTCGATTATTTACTTTCTCTATCTCAAATCCAGCTTTTTGGGTCGCCTGCTTCATCTTTTCTTCATCTTCTTGCAGAAAACCGGAAATCAGCAACTTGCCTCCTGGATTCAACATAACATGTAACGTTTCTAAGGAATCTAAAATTACATTTCGATTGATATTGGCTAAAATCACATCATATTTATTGGTACTTAAGGTTTCAAGGGTACCGTGATAGGAATTGACATTGGAGATTTGATTGGTCTGGAGATTTTCAAGGGTGTTTTCATAAGAAAGGACATCATAGTCAATGGCATCAATCCTTGTCGCTCCGCAGCGAGCCGCCAAAATGGCCAAAACGCCGGTACCACAACCATAATCCAAAACGCTTTTCCCAGCATAATCCCCTTTTTCCATTTCCTCAATCACCAAATGAGTGGTTTCGTGGTGACCGGTACCAAAAGCCATTTTAGGATTGATCACCAAATCATGGGCGACTTCAGGCATGGCTGGATGAAAATTTGCTCGGATGGCGCAAAAGTTATTGATTTGAATCGCTTTAAAGCCAGCTTCCCATACTTTGTTCCAATTTTGAGCAGGGATTGGCGTTTTGTCCCAGCTAAAGCCAAACTGAGTGGCCAACTGAATCAAATCTTGTTCTTGGCTTTCCCCGAAATGCATTTCCGGCATATAGGCGAGAATCCCGTTTTCTTGCTCCTCAAAAGTATCGAAAGGCAGCTGTGCTAAAAAAGCCAGGATAATTTCTTTTTGTTCCGAAGGGCAGTTTACGGTGATCTGAAGGTAATCCATAGCTTAATTTTAATCTGGGTAAATTTCGCCTTTACAAGCCATCAGGGTGTTTTTCAATAGAGAAGTAACGGTCATCAGACCTACACCACCTGGAACTGGCGTTATATAGCTACACTTGGGTGCGACGGCCTCAAAGTCCACATCTCCCACTAGTCGATAACCTCTTTTGGCATTGGCATCATCAATTCGATTGATTCCTACATCAATGACTACGGCTCCTTCTTTGACCATGTCTGCTTTTACAAAATTGGGGATTCCCAGTGCAGAAATCAAAATATCGGCTCTACGCGTATGCATCGGTAAGTCTTTGGTTCGGCTATGGCAAAGCTGTACGGTAGCATTTCCGGGCCGTGCTTTTCGCGAAAGCAGAATACTGATAGGCGTACCTACGATATTACTTCTCCCCAAAACCACACATTCTTTACCTTCCACCTCAATATTATAGCGATCTAGCATTTGCAGAATTCCAAAAGGAGTCGCCGGCAAGAAACAAGGCATTCCTTGCGCCATTCTACCAAAATTCATAGGATGGAAACCATCTACATCTTTTTTGGGATCTATCGCAAGGGTTATTTTATCATCATTAATGTGCCTGGGAAGCGGCAACTGTACAATAAAGCCATCGATATCATCGTCTTTGTTGAGTTTTTCGATGATTAGCAGCAATTCTTCCTCTGTGATACTCGAATCCTCACGGATTAGGGTAGATTTAAAGCCAACTTGTTCGCAAGAACGGACTTTACTTCTCACATAAGATTGGCTTGCGGGGTCTTCTCCGACTAAAACAGCTGCTAAATGAGGTATTTTAGCTTCTTTCTCTTTAAGTTCCTTCACTTCGGCAGCAATCTCTAGCTTTATCTCGTTGGATAGGAACTTACCATCAATTAATTCCATAGTATAAAATGCTTTTGGTCTAAAATTGACGGCAAAGGTAGGAAATATTGGGCTTGATATTCTCAAGGAAAAAATATAAATATTTTATTTTTTTTGAATATCCTTAAAATTTATTTTAGCTTCGCACCAAATTCATTTGTCATTACTAAAATCTACTATGAATTTACCTTCCGAATCGCGCATAAAAGTGATTTTTGTCTTTTTTTGCTTAGTTTTTTCTTCGTGTGCGGAAGAATGCTACCAATGCACAGGTGCTTCTTTTGGGGATACTGAATATTGTGAAGAGGAATTAGGTAAGACTTCGGTCACTTTAGCTGTTAATGATTATGAGACCATTTATAATGGTACTTGTTCAAAAAAATAATATTTACATCCACGATTATTGTAAGTTTTCTGGCCTTGCGTTTTGGTCTATTTTTTGCCAAAACCAATTCAGATAACTTCCAATGATTTTTTTTATTTCACAATTACAAAATTTATTATGAAAATCTTATCTAATTTATTCGCAGTAGCAATCGTTGCTATGTTGGCTGTTGGTTTTTCTTCTTGCAAAAAAGAATGTGTTGAGTGTACTGTAACTGGTACTACTGAAGTAACTACTTTATGTGAAGCTGATTTCGGTAGCAAAATACTTTATGATGCTGCAAAAGCAGCTCAGAGCCTTGTTGGTACTTGTACTGTAAAATAAGATTGCTGAAACAGAATGTGGATTTTTCCGCATTCTGTTTCCTATCTTGTTTT
>CALLVY010000165.1 GCA_938015925.1 uncultured Saprospiraceae bacterium | reverse complement strand
GATTCCAATCTGCTTTCCAATCTTTGGGACTCAATCATAAAAAATATACTCCGGCCATCAAAACAGTGGGAGGAGTCTACTCTATTTTGGTTCCATTAGGATTCGCTTTGATTCCCATTATTTTCTTTTTGACCAAATAGTCAATCACTTAGAAAATTTACCAAAATCAAAATTGAGGAATTTATTTTTTTCCCGTCACTAATCTGATCGCTCTTTAAATCTTTCCAGATATGAATTTAGATCCAAAAATACCCGCAGGCGAACTTGATGAAAAGTGGACGAAATTTCGTTCTACCATGAATTTGGTCGCTCCTAATAATAAACGTCGCATCGACATCATCGTCGTAGGAACCGGATTAGCTGGTGCCTCTGCGGCTTCTACTCTTGCAGAATTGGGCTACAATGTCAAAGCCTTTACTTTCCATGATAGCCCGCGTAGAGCACACTCGATTGCGGCTCAAGGAGGTATCAATGCTGCCAAGAATTATCAAAATGATGGAGATAGTGTCTATCGTTTATTCTACGATACGATCAAAGGTGGGGATTACCGATCTCGTGAAGCCAATGTGCATCGCCTGGCAGAAGTAAGCCGAAACATCATTGATCAGGCCGTTGCTCAAGGCGTACCTTTCGCTAGAGAATATGGTGGGCTTTTGGCCAATCGTTCTTTTGGTGGAGTACAAGTCTCGCGTACTTTTTATGCTCGAGGTCAAACGGGACAGCAATTGCTACTCGGTGCTTACCAATCGCTTTCTCGTCAGATTGCATTGGGAAATGTCGAAATGTTCAATCGCCATGAAATGCTCGATTTGGTCAAGATAGATGGCAAGGCCAGAGGAATCATCACTAGAAATTTATTGACGGGTAAACTAGAGCGCCATGCTGCGCATTGTGTGGTATTGGCAACGGGAGGTTACGGAAATGTTTTCTACCTCTCTACCAATGCGATGAACTCCAATGTAACTGCTGCCTGGAGAGCCGTTAAACGTGGCGCCTTAATGGCCAATCCATGTTATACTCAAATTCACCCAACTTGCATTCCTCAATCTGGAGAATACCAATCCAAGCTGACCTTGATGTCAGAGAGTTTGAGAAATGACGGACGAGTATGGGTTCCTGCTAAAAAAGAAGATGCTGCTGCTATTCGAGAAGGCAAAAAGACTGCCCTGGATATTCCAGAAGCAGATCGTGATTATTACCTCGAGCGGCGATACCCCGCTTTTGGAAACCTCGTTCCTCGGGACGTTGCATCCAGAGCGGCCAAAGTAGAATGTGATAAAGGCCATGGTATCGTAAGAACCGGTCTTGGTGTTTATCTAGACTTCTCCAATGCGATTCAACGCTATGGAAAATCAGCGGCACATACTGACGGAGACCACAATCCAAGTGCCGACACCATCAAAACATTAGGAGAAGCAGTCATCAAAGAAAAATACGGCAACCTCTTTCAGATTTACGAAAAAATTTCTGGAGAGAATCCTTATAAAATGCCAATGAAAATTTATCCAGCGGTACACTATACCATGGGTGGTCTTTGGGTAGACTATAATTTAGAAACTAACGTACCAGGGCTCTTTGCTTTGGGGGAAGCGAATTTCTCTGATCATGGTGCCAACCGTCTTGGAGCTTCGGCTTTGATGCAAGGATTGGCAGATGGTTATTTTGTTATTCCTTACACTATTGGTCAATTCCTTTCTGGCGAGATTCGTACTCCGAAAATCAGCCCGGATGCACCAGAATTTGCGGCAGCAGAAAAAGCAACGCAAGAGAAGCTGAATAAGCTCATGAATGTCAAAGGAAAACAATCGGTAGAAAGCTTCCATAGACGATTAGGAAAGATCATGTGGGAATACTGCGGAATGTCGCGGAATGCAGAAGGTTTGAAAAAAGCCAGACAGATGGTTCGCGATTTGCGAGATGAATTCTGGAGCGATGTATTTGTTCCTGGTAGTCTCGAAGATTACAATCCTGAAGTAGAAAAAGCTGGACGAGTAGCGGACTTCCTAGAATTGGGAGAAACCATGATTCTCGATGCTTTAGACCGCGAGGAATCTTGTGGTGGTCATTTCCGGGAAGAACACAAAACGGAAGAAGGAGAAGCTTTGCGCCGCGATGAAGAATACGCTTACGCTGCTGCCTGGGAATGGGATGACCAAAACCCTATTGTTCATAAAGAGCAATTAGAATTTAAAAACGTAGAGTTAAAAACTCGTTCGTATAAATAAACATTTTGGCAACTGCTATGTTTGCCAAAAACAATAAGCTGAGCCAAGCACTACTATTTCGTAGTGGTATCATAAAATCCAAGATTATGAAACTTACTTTAAAAGTTTGGAGACAAAAAAACGCCAATGATAAAGGCCATTTCGATACCTTTTCTGTAGAGGCAAATGAGCATATGTCTTTTCTGGAAATGATGGATGTTCTTAATGAGACTTTGATTTCAGAAGGTAAAGAACCTGTAGCATTTGAGCATGATTGCCGTGAAGGAATCTGTGGTACTTGTAATATGGTCATCGATGGTCGACCACATGGCCCGGTGCAAGGCACCACGACTTGTCAGGTGCATATGCGTCATTATAAGGATGGAGACACCATTGTGATCGAGCCTTGGCGAGCCAACTCTTTCCCGGTTATCAAAGACCTGGTAGTGGATCGTACTTCCTTTGATCGTATCATTCAAGCAGGTGGATATATTTCTATCAACACGGGTCAGGCACAAGATGGTAATGCCATTGCGATCGAAAAAGACCAGGCTTCTAGTGCAATGGATGCTGCGGAGTGTATTGGCTGTGGAGCTTGTGTAGCGGCTTGTCCAAATGCTTCTGCGATGCTCTTTACTTCTGCCAAAATATCTCACTTGGCACAAATGCCACAAGGACAGATTGAGCACAGCCAACGCGTACAAGCGATGGTCAAGCAAATGGATGAAGAAGGTTTTGGAATGTGTTCCAATACTGGAGCTTGTGAAGTAGAGTGTCCTAAGGAAATTTCTATTGAAAATATTGCAAGGATGAATCGAAGTTATATTGGATCTGTATTGGGATCTGACAAATCGGTTTAGATTGTAAAAGAAAAATAAGACACTGGAAAGGTATAACCTCTCCGGTTCGCAACAGAAAAGGGACTCCGTGAGGAGTTCCTTTTCTAATTTCAGGACCTTTGTCCTTGGCATATTTTTGGGCACCTGCTTACTTCAGATCTACTTGCTTTAAAAACCACTCTTTCTCTTTCGGAGACATTTTCCTAGAATTTATTTCAACTCTGAATTTTTCTTTCTTTTCTTTTTCATAAGGCTTTAGCGCAGTCAGTTTTTGCATCAGACTGATCATCGACAGATAATTGTCGCGGTGATAACCCAATATTTTTTTGCGATAGATAAAGGTTTTAAAACTATTCAACAAGTGATCTAAGGCATCGAACTCTTTGAGTTCGAAATACATTTTGGCGAGCGTCGTTTTCGCAGAAAGATTGTGTAGTAAATCGACCGATTCTATTTGCAGGAAAAGCGGCATTGCTTTTCGGTAATCTCCCAGCTCATAATAATAACAGGCGAGATTGTAATTGACATAGGCTTGTCGTTGATGCTCTGGAAGTTTGTCTTTGTAATTATAAATAAAACCGTGAACCCAGTCAAACTCATTCAACTTTAAACCTGATAAAATAATATTACTATAAGTCCAGGGACTCAACTGACCATTGGTAAGAAAAACATCCAGTTCCAAGCCCGATTTATACATATCAAATATCTCTTTGAAAAATCCTTGTTTCCCTAAATTAATTCTCTTGATACAGCAATTGATGGCGATGGTGTGTCCGTCTCTCAATTCTCCAAGTGTAAAGCAATCGTGGTTCTCTAATAATTGGGCTTTTAAGGCTCGGAAATGATCGTCTTCCTCTGCATTGGTCAATGCTTTATAGCTATGATAATTAAGGGCAATCGCGGGCATCTTTTCAAATCCTTTTTGCTCGACATATTGTAGTACTCCATTTAGGATTCCCTGATCGTATTCTTTTTTGGCAATAGCCTGATGACTCAAAAGACTACAAGCTATTTTTAATTTTTCAGCAATAAAGGCTTGCTCAAGGGTATCCGATAAATTCTGGAGATTGAACTCTCTTTGCCTCCCTCCGATCATCGAAAAATTATTTTCTTCCCACTGCAAAAGATATTTTTGTCGGAAATAAGTCGCATTTCGCAAAGATTGCTTTTGATGCTGATTGGTGGTTTTCTTTAAATGCTGTCCAAATGGCTTCTCTAAACCCCGCTTTTGATAGGCTCTCAATAAATAGATTCCCCAGTCTGATTCTTCTTTTTGCCATTCTGCCCAAGCCATGTACTGCTCTAAAACTTTCAGCAAATAAGAATTCAAATAATGCAAATCCTGCACACTCGCTTCTTTAGTTCCAAAGAGTTTTTTTAGGATCTTTTCTTGCTTGATCGGGCCTTTTCTTTCCTCTATTTCCTTTCTCAAACAAGTAAATAATTGAATCACTCCTTCGTGCCGATTGTGCAAAGGAGAGCGTACAAAACGCCCGAATTCCCTAAATTCTTCCTTGGTAAAGGTCCTTAGCAACAGAATTAGCTTTATTTTTTCCATAAAATGATATTTTTTTTCCGAGAATCAACCCACTCAATATCCCATAAAATAAAGGATTTCACAAAAAAACAGCTAAAAAAATCCGAGAAGTCTTCGTTTTTGTTTTTGAACGAGGCCATAATATTATTCAACTTTACAATAGGAACTTAATAAAGAGTAAATGATTATTGATTTTTCAAGACCCGAAAACGAAATAATTCACGCTCGACAAACGCACAACAAGAACTTACGATTATCAATTGACAAATTTAGTCTAGAGCTATAAAGACATCCCTGAATTCTGTTGCGAACACGGAGAGAAGGAAAGTAAAATGGTTCGTCAATAATGTTTGACAACCATTTTACTCCTTCATTCAATCTTTCATTTCCCCTTCTACTGCAACATCAATTCAAGGGTTTCTTTACCTCTAAAACCTCTCCCCTATTAGTTATTTGGTATTTTAACTTGCCAATTGCTATTTCGCAAGAGGCTTAGTCGACTGCTCTTCGGTTTTTTTGTTATTTTTAGAAACAGGAACGTTAAAACTTACACTTTTTGCTAAAATTCAGATCCCATATCCTTTTTCTGGGAGCCCTCCTCCTCCTCTCCTCCAGCCTCTTCGGCCAAGGATGGGAACGGACTTATGGGGGCAATGCTTATGATGTAGCAAACGATATCCTCACAGCCGCTAATGGTGGCTTTTACCTACTCGGTAGTACTTCCAGCACCAACAATGGCGATTCCGATATCTTCTTAGCCAAAACCGGCGTAGATGGAGAATTGGAATGGTCTAAAAATATTGGAAATTCTGACTTTTATGAATACGGTCAAAGCATTCAATTCACTTCAGATAATAATGGGCTAATCATTGCAGGCTCCTCCTACTTACCCGGAGGATATAGTCGGATTGATGTCGTCAAAACGGATTTGCAAGGAAATGTAATCTGGCACACCAAATCTCTTCAGGATTCTGTTTCAGCTCGATCCATTGTCGAACTTAGCTCCGGCGATTTTTTGGTCTGTGGTAGTCGGGCAATCGAAAAAACAGACAGCAACAACAACATTTATACCGACCCAGATGTCTTTCTCTATAAGTTAGATGCCAACGGTTTTGAAATTAGCCAAAACCACTATGGAGGTAACCTCCCAGATGATGGCTATTCCATTTTTGAAAATGCTCCTGGCAAGGCCTTGGTCACTGGATATACCCGTTCTTTTGGTAGTGGAGGCTACGACATTTACCTCCTCGAAATAGATACCCAAACGGATTCCATCATCCAAAGCAAAACCTATGGAACCCAATTTAAAGAATTGGGTTATGCTTTTTCAAGTACCGACGATGGAGGATATGTCATCACCGGACTACAAGACCTTGACAACGCAAGTAATGAAAACTTTTTCCTCCTAAAACTTGACGCCAATCTAGAGGAAGTTTGGCACAAGTCTTATGATTTTCCTGGCTTAGAAAGAGGTAGGGCTATTACCCAATCCGCCTCAGGAGCTTTTCTGATTGCTGGTGAAGTCCGCAATAGTTCGAGTTCTAATCGCGATCCTTTTATGATCAAAACAGATCGCGATGGAAATCTTTTGTGGTCAAAAAGATATGGTGGCCTATTGGGAGATGCCGCGGTAGCGATTACTACTTGCCCTGATGAATCTTTTGCATTAGCGGGCTATACTTATAGTTTTGGTGCTGGTAATTCGGATGCTTATTTAATCAAATCTGATTCTACCGGAACTAGTTATGCGGCCGTTGTTTATGGAAATGTTTATGAAGATCTCAATCTCGATTGTGCTCCCGCAGCCGACGAAGCAGGAATAGCCGAATGGATTTTGAGCGCAAGCGGAAGCATTACTCGTCATGCGATGACCGATAGTGCTGGTAATTATATTTTCTACCTAGACACTGGAGCTTATGACATTCAAGTATTCCCACCCAATAGTTATTGGGAGCCTTGTGATGATCAAGTTAGCATCGAACTTTTTTGGTCTATGGATACCGTGGAGGTAGATTTCCCCATCCAACCGGAGATCATATGTCCATTGCTTTCTGTAAATATTTCGACGCCTTTTATTCGAACTTGTTTTCCAAACAATTATACTTTACAATATTGCAATAATGGAACGGACGTAGCAGAAGATGCTTATGTAGAAGTCAATTTTGCACCTGACTTTGTCATTGATACGGCAAGTGTTCCTTTTAATAGAAATGGCAATCTGATCACTTTCCAATTAGGCGATGTAGATTTGTTTGATTGTGGAATGATCACCATATACACGGTACTTGATCCCAGTTGTGACAGTACCTATCTTGGTCAGACCCATTGTGTGGAAGCGCACATTTACCCCGATAGTCTTTGCCAACCGATTGATCCCAACTGGGATAGATCCAGTATAGAAATAGATGCCTCTTGTGCAGGAGACTCTGTACAGTTTACCATTACCAATGTGGGCGTAGGAGACATGACTAATGTCCAAAGATTCATCATCATTGAAGATCATATTGTCTCTATCGCCGGAGATTTTAATCTTGATTCTTTTCAGGATACTATCGTAATGGCTCCTGCTACGGGTGGTTCCTGGCGTCTTGAAGCGGAACAAAGTCTAGGGCATCCAGGTGACAATGAACCTTCCATTAGTGTAGAAGGTTGTGGACTTGCGCCTTTTAGTACCGGACACTTGATTCAATTGCCACAAAACGATGGCAACCCATTTATAGATATCGACTGTCAGGAAAGTGTCGGCTCTTATGATCCAAATGATAAGCAAGGATTTCCTAAAGGCTATGGAGGCGAACATTTTATTTCTGCGGATACTGATTTGGAATACCTCATCCGATTTCAAAATACAGGAACAGATACTGCTTTCCGGGTGATCATTAGAGATACTTTATCTTTTGACTTAGACATCACGAGTATTCAAACCGGAGTGGGAAGTCATCCTTATACTTTTGATATTTATGACGAGCGGGTTTTGAAATTTACTTTTGACAATATCCTTTTACCAGATAGTTCTGCCAACGAATTAGAATCTCATGGATTTATCAAATTCAAAGTTTCGCAAATGGCGAATAACCCAATCGGTACTTTGATTAAAAATAACGCAGGCATTTATTTTGACTTTAACGAACCGGTCGTCACTAATGAAACTTTTCATTTGGTCGGAGAAAATTTTGTCATCATTCATGACTCCCTAAAAGTTGGGACTACTGAATTAGGCGACGAAGTATTCCTCAAATATTATCCCAACCCATTTACCGATCAAGTCACTTTTGAACTATCAGATCCCAATATATCATCTGCTCAAGAATTAAGTTTTAGCCTATACGATTTGCATGGGCGTCTCCTTCGCAAAGAATCCTTTCAGGGAAATTCTTTCACCTTTTACAACACGCATTTAGCCAATGGTCTATATCCATTTAGGATTGAAACCAAGGACGGAATAATTTATCGCGGCAAATTAATTTTGGGCCGCTAAAGACCACCAAAGCAATACGAAATTTATCATTGTAAGATCGGCCTTTTTCAAGTTCTAAGAACAAGAAAAAACTGCGCTCTATTATTTACAATTTTTCTTTTGTATTTTCTTTTCCGCCTGCTTCAATTTCGTTTTCCAACAAAGAAAACGAAGGTTAGGTACGGATACTTTAGAACAAATATCGTTATGAAGAAATTAACAACTATTCTCCTTGCACTATTCCTTTTAGCGGGCACCACCTATGCCCAGTGCCCTATCCCTCCTGGAACGTCTTATCATAATGCTCCCTTGGTTCTTCAGTGTGACCTCGATGGCTTTTTTGGTACTTTATTTCCACCAGGAATAGGTGGAAACGAAACTCCTCCGAGCTGGTTCGCCAATTGTGGAATCGTAGACAATTCCCATTGGTTCGCTTTCCTTCCAACGGCCTTACAGACTAATTTTACAATTGAAGTTTCCAATTGTAATATGGGACAAGGTATGCAAGGCATCATCTATGGCATAGATAATAATTCTTGTGACATCAATGCTTTGTATGACGTCAGTAATTGTTATTCTCAAGATATTGGTATGGCAGACTTCACTTTAGTAGGTAATAATTTTGTACAAGGAGAAGTCTATTACCTTTTATTGGATGGATGGGACGGAGATATTTGTGACTACAATATTAGCATTCAAGATGTGGTGCCTTTTCCTCCACTCCCCGCTCCTTCTTTAAATGGACCAAGCCCTGTTACCTATAACTCTACTCATACCTATACCCTTGATTTTCCAGGTCGACCAGACTTGCAAAATCCCTGTAATAATAGCCTTCAGTTTGTTTGCGGTTGTTCTACTTGTGAATACGATTATATTGCACCTACTAATGTTACGGTCACGGTGCCTCCAGGTGCCACTTACACCATCACTAATTCCTACGAAATAGAAGTAAGCTTTGGAGAAGAAAGTGGCGAAGTCTGTATTACTTTTGATGGCTCCTGCGGTACAAGTACTTATTGTAAATATGTAGAAGTCGTCCCTGTTTGTTTTAACAATCCTGCACCTCCCGGAGATTCTTGTATCAATGCGCCTTTATTTTGTGC
>CALLVY010000164.1 GCA_938015925.1 uncultured Saprospiraceae bacterium | reverse complement strand
ACTGTTTAGCTTGCTCCATATGCACGATTTCGCGAATAAACGCATTGGCCAATTGTCTACCGGAATGAAGCAGAAGGTATCCATTGCCAGAAGTATGATTCACGATCCAAAGGTTTTGATTTTTGATGAACCGACCTCCGGGCTGGATGTCATTACTGCAGCAAGTATTATTGATTTGATTCGGCGATGTAAAGCGCAACAAAAGACGGTAATCTTTTCCTCTCACATCATGAGTGAAGTGGATTTACTTTGCGATGATTTAGTGATCATTCATCAAGGAAAATTGCGCTACTCGGATACGATGGAAGCTTTTCGCGAAGGCATGCAAGCTAAAAACCTGACAGAGGAGTTTATCCGTTTGGTCAACCAAGAAGACAAGATTCTAAGGGAATCCGATTAAATTATGCTTAAAAGTGACGCTTCTTTCCTCAATTAGTCAAAGGGAATAAGAGATATTTCTAAAATATGTCAAAAAATCACTATTTTTAAGTGATTGTGACTACACATTACAGAATAACCTACTATTAGTAAACCTAAAAATTTAAATTATGGCTTTTTTCGACTTTTTAAAAAATCTATTTGGTTCAGCGAAAAATGTAGCAGAAGGTGCTGCAGATATGGCAAAAGATGCCGGAGGTGGTGTATTGGATAAAGTAGGGGATATTGCGGAAGGAGCAATGGATATGGCAGAAGGCGCTGTTGATATAGCAAAAGATGCTGGAGGTGGCGTATTTGATAAAGTAGGAGACCTCGCGGAAGGAGCGATGGATATGGCAGAAGGTGCCGTAGATATGGCAAAAGATGCAGGTGGAGGGATCTTAGATAAAGCGGGAGATCTAGCTGGTGGTGCAAAAGACTTGGCTGGAGGTGTACTGGATAAAGCGGGCGATTTAGCAGGAGATGCAATGGATGTTGCAAAAGATGCTGCCGGAACGGTAGTAGACAAAGCGGGAGATTTGGCCGATGGTGCCAAAGATGTAGCGGGCAATGTACTGGACAAAGCAGGTGATGTAGCCGGAGGTGCCGTAGATATGGCGAAAGGTGCTGCCGGAACTGTAATGGATAAAGCAGGTGACTTAGCTGATGGTGCCAAGAACGTAGCGGGCAATGTCGTTGAGACCGCAGGTGATGTAGCTGGTGGTGCCGTGGATATGGCAAAAGGTGCTGCCGGAACCGTAATGGATAAAGCAGGTGACTTAGCTGATGGCGCAAAAAATGTAGCAGGCAATGTCGTTGATGGAGCCAAGGGGGCAGCCGGAACCGTTGTGGACAAAGCAGGTGACTTAGCTTCAGGTGCGAAGAATGTAGCTGGTAATGTAGTCGACGGTGCAAAAGATGCCGCAGGCAATGTAATAAATACTGCTGGCGATGTCGCTGGAGGTGCTGTGGATATGGCGAAAAATGCTGCTGGAACCGTAGTGGATAAAGCAGGCGATTTGGCCGACGGCGCCAAGAATGTAGCCGGTAATGTAGTCGACGGCGCAAAAGATGCCGCAGGTAACGTAATCGACAAAGCAGGCGACTTAGCCGATGGTGCTAAAGATATTGCTGGCGATGCTATTGATAAAGTAGTTGGCGACGGAGATACTCCTGCTTAAGAATTGATAACGTTGATTTTTTGAATCGCGTTTTCTTGAATAAAAGAAGAGCCTCTACCTGAATTTAATTTAGGTGGAGGCTCTCCTTTTTTGAGCACTTATAAAAAGGTATTAAACATCACAAATTGCAATGGCTTCTTTCAAGGAAGCCAAAATATCAGTTTGAGTTGGAATAAATTCTTGAGCTACAAAACCTTTAAAACCTGTTTCTAAAATAGCCTTCATAATAGCAGGATAATATAATTCCTGCGAATCATTAATCTCATTTCTTCCAGGTACTCCCGCGGTGTGGTAATGACCAAAATAGGAATGCTGCTCGCGGATGGTACGAATGATGTCTCCCTCGTTGATCTGCATGTGATAAATGTCGTAAAGCAATTTGAAGTGCTCTGATCCGAGTTGATCACAAAGTTCAATTCCCCAAGCGGTATTATCGCACATATAATCGGGATGATCAATTTTAGAATTGAATAATTCCATTTGCAAGATCACCTGGTGTTTTTCGGCCAAGGGTAAAACCTGTTGCAAACCTTTGACACAATTGGCCATGCCTTCTTCATTGCTAATACCGCGTCGGTTCCCAGAGAAGCAAATCAAATTCTTATATCCAGCTTCTGCTACCAGTGGAATCATTTCTGTATAATTGGCGATCAACTGCTGATGGAATTGAAGGTCGTTCCAGCCATCTGTCAAATTGATTTCTGCTCCATTACACATCGAACAAATTATCCCATGTTTTTTTAAAGTCGGCCAATCCTTTGGACCCATTAAATCAATGGCAAGAATTCCCATCTCTTTCAACTTGGGCAATAAGTCCTCCAATGGAATTTTTCCATAACACCATTGACAAACGGAGTGATGAATATTGTTTTTCAAAGGGCGTTTTTTTTGATCGTTTTCGCCATTATTGCAAGCGGCAATTCCAGGAGAAAGGATTAATGATGCAGAGGTTGCAGCAGCCGTGTTTTTGATAAATGCTCTTCGCTTCATAAGTACCTGTTGTTTTATTTGCTGATCCGGATGGTTCCAAAAATTGATTTACAAAGCCCAGGTAGATCCCACGTCGGAAGCGGGAATACAACCTTGGTAAGGCCCTGGTACAGGCATATAGTTGAGATGCTTAGTGGCTACTTCTTCTGAACTGAAATAACCTGATAAAGCTAGGGTTCGAAGATTTTTGATGAAACTAAATCGCAAATAAAGATCTTTGTCTCCAGCCAATTTAGGAAGCTCTTCTGATGATAGCAGTTCGTTGATGGCTGCTTGAAATTCCGGGGTCATTTTAGTGAGATGCTTTTCGAGCAAAAGAGTCAATTTTGCGGTACTCGCTTTATCTTGTGCTGCCTCATCTCCTAATTGTCCAAAGAAAGATTCCATACCCAATCGGAAATGTTCTTGGTCTTTGGCTTCATAACAATCTTTGACGATCTGGTCGATCAGTGGTGCAAGACCAACATCTTTTGCTCCGGGGGTACTAGTGGCAGGTAACATAATTTCCAACAAGTCCTCCATAAGCCTCCCTTGCAAAGGAGAGAAAAAACTAGGCACCCAGGTAATACTTGGAGCTGTTTTGCAGGAGCTGGCCATGGTGGCCAAAGTGCTGGCGGAAAGGGTGTACCCCATTCCAATACTTATCATTTTTATTGCATCACGCCTTTTCATAGGTCGAATTTTTTTAGGATCAGTGAGGTTTTTAAAACTATTGCTTGGTAGAAAAAGGAGTTCAAAAACTTAAAGATTTTGTCGCTTCAATTCCTTTACTGCAAAATCTGCTGCTCGAGCGGTCATTGCCATATAAGTCAAAGATGGATTTTGGCAAGCAGCGGAAGTCATCGCTGCTCCATCAGTTACAAATACATTGGGAACGCTGTGGATTTGATTCCATTTATTGAGTACAGATGTTTTTGGATCGCGGCCCATTCGAGCGGTTCCCATCTCGTGGATTCCAAGTCCTACTCCATAAGGTTCCTCAAAGGTGTTTACATTTTTAAAGCCTGCTGCTTCCAACATTTCCGCAGCATTGGTGGCCATGTCTTTTCGCATGTTGATTTCGTTTTCGCGGATAGTCGTTGCGAAAGTAATCGTCGGGAGCCCCCATTGATCTAGTTTGTCATAATTGAGGCTCATGGCATTATCGTGATAAGGAAGTATTTCTCCAAAGGCAGTCATGCCCGCCCGCCAAGGCCCTGGGGCAAAAAGCGAATCTTTAAAACCTGCTCCAAAATTTAATTCCGCTACTCCCCGCATCCAGTTTTGTCTACTGGCTCCACCTTGATAGCCATATCCTCGGACAAAATCTTTTTTAGTACTCTGTTTGTCTAAGTTCTGAAATCGAGGAATGTAAAAACCATTTGGTCGACGACCTTTATAGTATTTGTCACCGAAGCCTTCATATTCTCCTGCGGCGCCTACTTTAAAATGATGATCCATGATGTTGTGTCCTAGTTCACCAGATTCATTGCCCATGCCATTGGGAAAACGATTGGATTTGCTGTTCATCAAAATCCAGGTAGAGGCCATGCTAGAAGCATTGCAGAAAATAATTTTTGCGGTAAAATCTATCGTTTTTTTGGTGATCTTGTCGATGACTCGAACGCCTTTTGCTTTTCCTTTTTTCTCATCATAAATAATTTCAAAAGCAATAGAGTGGGGACGAAGGGTCATGTTTCCTGTTGCTTCTGCGGCAGGAAGGGTAGAGGAGTTGCTACTAAAATAAGCTCCAAAAGGACAACCTCTCATACAGCGGTTTCTGGATTGGCAAGCACCTCTGTTGCCAATGCGATTGTCGCCAGTAATATGAGCGACTCGTCCAATGGTGAGGTTTCTTCCAGAGAAATTGGATTCAATGCTTTTCTTCAATTCTTCTTCCACACAATTCAAATCCATGGGCGGCAAAAAATTACCATCTGGTAATTGGCTGTAACCTTCATTACTACCACTGACTCCAATGAAATTTTCCACATAGTCGTACCAAGGCTTGAGGTCATCGTATCGAATCGGCCAATCTATCCCATTGCCATCCTTTAGGTTAGATTCAAAATCCATTGGGCTCCAACGGTAACTTTGTCGACCCCACATCAAGGATCTACCACCCACATGATATCCTCGCATCCAGTCAAAGCGAGTTCCTTCCTTTTCGTGATAAGGGTGTTCGGTATCTTTTACAAAGAAGTGTCGGCGTTCAGGGCTGGTTGTATATCCGGTACGGGATTGCTTTGGATAATCTTTGAGGTCTTCCTGGCTAGATTTTCCTCTGTGTTTATAATCCCAGGGTTCGTCATTGGCGGTTGGGTAATCTTTGATGTGAACGACATTGCGTCCCCTTTCCAGGACTAAAGTTTTTAGTCCTTTTTCACAAAGTTCTTTAGCAGCCCAACCACCACTAATTCCTGTGCCAATTACAATGGCATCATAATCGGTTGGACTCTTATCATCAAATAGAGGCATTTTGGTAGGTTTTACGTTTGGTTCAAAATCCTTTAAAATAAAAAATAAGCGACTAAGTACTTTAAAATACTTAGTCGCTTAAATATAAGGATTAGTTTTGGGCTTTTAGAACAGTTGGTATTATAATAATAAGCTTATTCTGCCGCTACTTGTCTTTGTAAAAAAGTAAAACCCAACATAGATAAAGCACAGATGAAAGCCAATAAATACCACAAAGCGTCGAAGCCATAAATTTCGGCTACTCGCAAGCCAATAAATGGCGAGAGCACATGAGCCAAGGAGTAAGCATTTCCATAGAGTGCCATGTATTTTCCCCGGTTGGATGCATTGGAACGACTGAGTGCAAAAGTGTTGGCAAATGGGATGTTTAATATTTCTCCAAAAGTAATGGCCAATAAGGCTAGTAAGGCAGCAAAGAACCAACCAAAAAAGATATTGAAAATCAAGTAAGATAAACCAATCAGGCCGACACCAATTGCGACCAATTTCAAATGCGGAACCTTATCCTGCAAGAGATAAACCAATGGCATTTCTACTGCAAAAATGATGAAACCATTGAGTGCCAAAAGTCCTCCGATTTGTGCCTCATCCATCAATAATGTTTGTCGGAAGTAAATGGGAACTGCGGAGAAAAAAAGAACAAATGCAGAGGCGGATAAAAAAAGCAATACAAAGAAAAACAAGAAAGAACGATCTTGGTAAGGGCTCTTTCCCTCTGCTTCTTTTACTTCCTTTATTTCTTCCTCCGTGGGGTCTGCTTTCTGATTTTTTATAGTCAATCCAAAAAATACCGCCGCCGCCATACAAGTCGTTCCATCAATCCAGAACAACCAGTCATAGCCGATATTAGCAGCAATCAAACCGCCTAAAGCCGGGCCAAGGGCAAAGCCAAGATTGATGGCGAGGCGAACAAGAGAGATAGAGCGGGTTCTGTTTTCGGGAGTACTGTACACCGCCACAGATGCCATACTTGCTGGACGAAAAGAATCAGAGATTGTTGTGAATACAAAAATCACGGCACAGATAGCATAGAGACTATGCACTTGTTGTAATACAAACAAAACCATTCCTCCAAAAAAAAGAGAAAAAAGAATAACTGGATAATGTCCGATTTTATCTGTCAATCGACCACCAATCATGGTTCCCAAGAGAGAACCGATTCCAAAGCAAGCCATTACCCAGCTTGCTTCGGTTAGCGTAAATTGTCTTTCGGTCGTGAGGTAAAGGGTCAGGAAAGGAATGACCATTGTGCCAGTACGATTAATTAAGGTCACTAGGGATAGAAACCAGATGTCGCGGGAAAGTCCGGCAAAGGACTTGATGTAAAGTTGGATTGTTTTATTGAGCATTCCTCTGGTATCAATGGTGCAAAATAAAGAAACTTAAGAAAGGGCTTCTTAGTTCCATAAAAGGAAACAATTATTGCTTGCTTTTTCTTTTTAGTTGGAAGCGTTTAGTCTGAACTGGAGTAATGGTTGATTATTGAATACTTCTTTGATTGAAGCCTTCGTCGGTTTCTGTTATTCTTTGTTTGAGAACAAGAAATAAATAATGTGCGAATTAAAGTTGGAGTGAGATAGAACTTGGGTTTTAATTCAGAAGTTCGGGGATGGTAAAGCAAAAAGTACTTCCTTTTCCTTCTTCAGAATCTACCCAGATTTTGCCATGATGTTGTTCTACGATTTTTTTACAAATGGCCAAACCAACCCCTGTTCCTTCATAACCTTTGCGGGAAAGGCGCTGGAAGACGTCAAAGATTTTATCTTGATACTGAGCATCGATTCCCAGACCATTATCTTTTACTGCGAAGAAATGCTCTCCGGATAGGTGTTGGTATTCGATGCTTACCTTCGGTTGTTTTTTGTCGTTAAACTTGATGGCATTATTGATGAGGTTCTGAAAAAGCTGCTCCATTTGAGAGGCGTTTGATCGGATATAAGGCATAGGAGGAATGTCGATCTCTACCGCTTTTTCTTGGATGCTATGGTTGAGTGAATCTTTTACAGATACCATTAATTCGTTGAAGTTGACTTCTTCGCGAACCTCTTTGTTTTGATGAATTAAACGAGAGTAGTCTAATAAGTCTTCCAATAAATTGTACATTTTGGATACACCATTGACGACATAGTCGATGTACTCTTTTCCTTCTTGATCCAGTTGGCTGTGGTATCTTCTTTTGAGTAAAGTAGAAAAGGAGCCAATGGTTCGAAGCGGTTCTTTTAGATCGTGAGAAGAGACGTACGCGAAACGTTCTAGTGCTTCGTTGGACTGTTCTAGCTCCTTGTTTTTTCGCTCCAGCGCTTCTGTCATGGAGGCCTGAGATCTCAATCGAGCATAGATTAAAGCACTAACGATGATGGCGGTCAAAAGAAAACAGAAAACGATTAAAATTTGCATCTGATACAATTGCTTTTGCTTCAGTAATAACTCGTTTTCTTGTTTGAAAAAAGCCGATTCTTTTTTCTCTACATCATATTGAATTTGAGTTTCAATGATGGCTCTTTCTCTGGTTTCATTAAGGAGCTCTTCTTGTAAAAAGCGGCTTTTCCTTTCTAGGTTAAAGGCCTGTTTGTATTCTCCAAGTTCAGCATGGGCTGCGGCCAAATTAATTTCCGCTTCTGCTTGTAGCTTTTTGGCATCGTGTTTTCGAGCAAGGCGAATGGCTTCTTCGGAATGCTCAATACTTAATGCTAATTCACTCTTTTGCAAAACGAGTGCTTTCGCCATTCCATTAAGACATTCAATGGTGCCATTCTGATGGTTCAGCGTTCGATAAAGTTTTAATCCTTCTGCAAAGTGTTGGTAAGCAGGGACAAAGGCTTGTTGGTGCAATTGAAAATCTCCCATGTGTCTGGAGACAAAAGCTTTTCCTTTCTCACTTTTTATTTTCGACGCAAAATTATAGGCTTTGTTATAATGATTGAGTGCCAACTCATATTCTTTTTCCGCATTATAGACATTGCCCAGATTGTTGTAAGAATAAATCAATCCCATACTGTCCTTGACTTCGATTCTCAAATCCAAGGAGTGTTGATAATATTCCAGGGCTTTTCTATATTTTTTTTGATGGAAGTAAACGTTTCCAACATTATTATAAGAGCGCGCCAAATCCCTGGAATTCCCTAGTTCCTCGCGGATACTTAAAGCTCTAAAATAATAATCAGCGGCTTGTCTATAATCTCCCTGATACCAATAAAGCATTCCGAGGGTATGACTGGCATCGGCAATTCCTTTAGGGTAATTCGTTTTAGTGGTATTTTTGAGTAGGAAACGAGCAATTCTAAAAGAGGTTTCTCGATTAGAGTGTTTGGCATGCCAGGCAAATTGAGTCAATTGCTCAATTTTTAGGCTATCTATTTTTTGCTCGTCCAAAGTAAGGAGGAGGCTATCAATATTTATATTGGAAAGGTTCGTACTCGGATGAGCAAAAACCTGAAAGGTCAAAAAGAAAAGGGCTCCTTGAAATAGTAATCGCATGGACTTTAGGGAGATTTGAGCTTTATTTTGGGCTTAATAATATAGCTTGTCAACACGAAGTGACAGGTCTATTTATTAGAATAAGTCAAAGATCAGGCCGAACCGAAATATAGTTTAGGAATTCTTAATAATCTTTAGCGCATTTACAAAGCGATCTAAATCTTTGGTGAGGGTAAATACATTAGGAGAGATACGAATTCCATTGATGTTTTGCCAATCTATTTTGACCACATGGATGCGGTGTTTATTGGTAAGTTCTGTGGTGATCTTGTAGGAGTCGAGACCATCAATAGAAAAAAGACAGATGCCACAATCAAAATTAGGATCGAGCGGAGAGTGTATCCGAAATCCTGGAATAGTTTGCGCTTTTTTAACCCAATAGTTTTTGAGATAGCGAAGTCGTTCCTGTTTGCGTTTGGTACCAATTAATTCATGGAATTGAATAGCTGGAATAATCGCTTGTTCTGTGGCAGAAGAGCGGGTTCCAAAATTTTCAAATTTTCGAATATTATCACTTTCAGGATCTTCCGCTGCAAATAATGGATAGAGGTTTTTTATTCTTTCTTTTTTGACATAAAGCATTCCGGTACCAAAAGGAGCGCATAACCATTTGTGAAGGCTGGTGCCAAAGTAATCGCATCCCAATTCAGGAATCTTAAAGTCTAATTGTGCAAAAGAATGAGCGCCATCGACCACGGTTTCTATCTGGTGTTGACGAGCAAGTTGAGTGATTAGTTTTACCGGCAAAACCTGACCATTCCAATTGATGACATGGGTAATGTGCATTACCTTCGTCTTGGGAGTGATGGCATTTTTATATAAATCTAGAAAGTAAGAATTATTAGTTTGCGGAAGTTCAAAGTCTAACCATTTTAATACAATGCCTTCTCGCATAGCTCTTTGTTTCCAGGCATGGATCATATTGGGGTAGCCTTGTCGGCTCAAAATAACTTCGTCACCAGGATTAAGACGCATTCCAAGAATGACATTTTCTAAAGCTTCCGAAGCATTTCTGGTTATGGCAATTTCTTCTTGGGGAGCACCTGCTAAAGCGGCCAATTCCTGCCTGATCAAATCACGACCTTTATCCAAATCTCGCCACATAAAATAAGAAGGCCCTTCATTGCTCATTCGATTGTAATGATTAAAGGCTTCTTGTACTACTTTGGGTTGAGGACTGACCCCTCCATTGTTTAAATCTAAGCGAGTTGCAGAGACCGTATAGGCGAGTCGAATCTGTTGCCAAAAGGCTTCATCAGAAGCTACCGATTCGGCAGAATGATATTGGGTTCGGGTGAAAGCATGGTCAAGGGAAGTCGCTAGTGCAGGGTTGAAAACAGCTGAAAGTACAAGGCTACTTGTAGCTCCGCCTAATTTTCTCATAAAATGTCTTCTGTCTATAGGCA
Organism: uncultured Saprospiraceae bacterium; assembly: GCA_938015925.1. Lineage (GTDB taxonomy): Bacteria > Bacteroidota > Bacteroidia > Chitinophagales > Saprospiraceae > CALLVY01. Next base: position 7,806 of record CALLVY010000164.1, on the reverse strand, counting down.
TTAAGTCGAAGGATCTTGCTAAAATGAATGAAGTCTTTGGCTTCAGTAAAATTTGGATATTGGAATTGCCTGCACAAGATTTTTATGCAAGCTACCGCATCTCTGGTTATTACAACAAGTTAATGATTAATAGGGGGAACAAAATTGAAAATGACTAAAAGCCACCTTATTTTCATTCAATCCTAGTTATGGTCGATTCAAAGGGGAGATTTTGCTTTAAGGTAATAATATTATTCTTTTGGTAGAAGAATAATTACCCGTATTGTTGCTTACGTTTAATTGACAAAAAATAATGCCTTCTTTTTGCGCCGAAAAGCTTGATTTTTGCCACGAAATTTGATGAATGCCTGAACCTTGAAAACCTTGGTTCAATACTGCTAGTTCTTGCCCCATTGCATTGTAAAATCTTAGGCTTACTTCTCCTGCTTGGGGGAGTTCGTACTGGATTTGGGCATTACTCGTAACTGGATTTGGAAGGCAAGTCAAAGCAAAACTAAGCTTTGCTTTTAAATCCGTAGTGGAAACGGTCGTACAAGCTAGATTTAGTTGAGTGCAAAAAACGCGGGCAACCAAAGAAGAGTCCAAAATATATGGATTAGATTTATTGCTTTGATAAGGGGCAATTTTCATATTTCGAATCCATTCACTTTCATTGACTGGATCTTGAAGATGCCATTGGTAGAGCGTGCTGATTTGATTGGAAAACCAAGTCGCAGGAGCACTTTGGGCTTCACTATTGTAAATGGTATAGAAGTAAAACATCGCTCGGGCAATATCTCCTTTGAAATCTTCTCGCGGCTCAAACATCCCCTGGCGGTATTCACTAAAGCGTTCGATATTACTGGTGGGAGTATTGGTTTGGACCTGATTGAGGTAATACCAAGCTTGTGTTTGGGTATCTGTTATTTCGGAAAAAGGAAAACTAGCACGTGCCTCGTTTACTTTTATTCGAGTTGGAAAAAGATGATACATATTGCTTCTGGCATCGCCATCGCCTGCACCATAAGACTGTGGCCAGGTATGCTCGGTATTGATGCCATTGGTCCCTCCATTTTGATAAACAGTGGTCGTTGGATCTTTGCTTGGATCCATGTATACTTTATGACCGCTGTAGACACAAGTTAGGCTATCGTTTTTTGCTAACACTCTGCGAAATAAAGTATCTCTGGCATTATTGTAGTTCAATATATTATTAGGAGTAAAAGCATTGGCTACCTGATTTTGGGCTTCTGTTCCAAAAGAACCAGGAAATACATCTTCATGACCTTGAGCAAAAATTTGGATAGATCCCAAAAATAAGACAGCACATAAGATGGAAAAACGTAGGTAGATCATAATTTTGTTTTACAAATTAGAAGGAGACACTTGGAGGGAATTACTAAAAATTATCTAACAATTTTAATTCCTTTCTGTATCGAATTCGCAAAAATACGACTAAAAAAATACTCTTTTTGGTTTTTTATTTTTGATTGGCGCCTGATTGTCTGTTTTTTCAAAAGCACCGTTTGGCAGGGTGTTTTTGAAATTCTAATGTTTTTGTCTGAAACCCGACAAGGTCAAACGGGTATTATAAAAACTCTTGGCTTAAATTGCAGTTAATTTAGATGGAAGTATAAATGTATTTTTAATAAAAGTGACTACTGTACGGTGTATTAGGTCAAAAAAATGAAATACTTACCCGTATCGCACTCAATAATCTGAATATTTAAAACCTTACTAGAATGAATAAAAAATTACTCCTAAGCTTAAGTTTCCTCTTTGCGTTACTCTCTGCAGATGCCCAAGAAGTGAAACGTTATTTGACTTTTGAACACTTTACCAACACACGTTGTGCTATTTGTGCTTCTCGAAATCCTGCTTTCTTTTCCAAGCTCGATGCTTATCCAAGTGATGTACACCACATTGCTTTTCATCCTCCTGTTCCTTATTCCAACTGTCAACTTTATCTTGATAACCCTAATGGAAATGCTGGAAGAGCCATGTATTATGGTGTAAATGGAACGCCTAAAGTTTGGTTGAATGGAGTGTCTACTGGAAATTCTTTGGTGACCGATGCACAAATTACAGATGCATTGGCACTAACTAGCCCAATTGGTATCTCGGTAACAGAGACTACTGGAGATACTCGAACGGTAGAAGTCAAAGTCGTATCTTTTGAAGAAGTTCCTGATGCTAACTACAGACTTTATGTAACGATCGCTGAAAAACGCCTGAATTACAATGCACCAAATGGAGAGTCTGTTCACCATAATGTATTCCGCGAATACATCGTAGATGGAGAATCATTCACTCCTGCTGCAAAAGGAGAAACGGTTGTTGGAAATTACTCTTATACCTTAGATACAGAATGGATAGCCGATGAAATGTATGTAATGGCTTATGTACAAAATAACGATACCAAAGAGGTACTGAATTCTGGAACTCGTTTCGATCCAGCGCTTCCTACACTTTCAACTTCTAATAAAAACTTAAAAGAAAATAGCAATAACTTTGAAGTGGCTCCAAATCCAGCCCAAGATCAAATTTTTGTTAGCCTAAAAACGGCAATTGATCAAAATGCAACTTGGACGCTACAAAATGCCAATGGTCAATTGGTATGGTTGTCTGACAAAGTCAATGTCAATCAAACCATCGATGTAAGCGAATACCCAACGGGTATTTACTTCTTGAGCCTGCAAAATGGTGTGGAACGAACAGTGAAGAAAGTGGTGATCCGATAAGAAAAGAAGAAATAAAATTCCTAAAAGAGCCATTGATTAAGTTTCAATGGCTCTTTTTTGATTGGTGTATATTGGAGTTTATTACAACAAAAATTAAGCAGTTAAACTATTAAGCACTTTCAGTAGTTTATTTTATTACTTTAGTAATCTAAAAAAATAATCATTATGGCTTTTAATCCACTCACTCCGGAAGAAGAAAGAATTATCCTTCACAAAGGAACGGAACGCCCTCATACTGGCGAGTATAATAATTTCAAACGAGATGGTATCTATGAATGCCGTCAATGCAATGCTCCTTTATACGATTCGAAAGATAAATTCGATTCTGGCTGCGGCTGGCCGAGTTTTGATGATGAAATCGAAGGAGCGATCAGGAAAGAAACGGATGCGGACGGCCGACGTACCGAAATCCTTTGCGCCAACTGTGATGGCCACCTCGGGCATGTATTTGTTGGAGAAAGAATAACGGAGAAAAATACGCGGCATTGTGTCAATTCTCTATCTATGAAGTTTACACCAAGAAAAAGCGATTAAATAAACGTCGAAGGCGTCCGTTCCCTGAAGTTAATTTCTTTGTTGGTGGGACGGACGTCTTCATAGGAACTCCTCTTTTTACCTAAAGTTTTAATCCATCCTGTTTATGGGAATTCTTGAAATGAAAAAAAAGCTTCCTCAGGTTGGAAGATTATCCTGGATTGGATTGCGTCCAAAAAGGAGGGAAGCATTAGAGGTGCTTACGGAGGTGGAAATTGATGTCAGTGTTGGAATGGTAGGAGACCACTATCGTGGAAAAAGTGGGAAAAGGCAAGTAACGCTCATTCAAGGCGAACATATTGATGCGGTAGAAAAAATGCTGCATAGAATAACTCCAATTGATCCCGGATTGTTGAGAAGAAATTTGGTGGTTTATGGAGTCAATTTATATGCTTTTAAAGATCAGCCGCTGCAAATTGGGGCGGAAGTTATTTTGGAAGTAACGGGAGAGTGCCATCCTTGTAGCCGAATGGAAGAAAACCTGGGCCCTGGCGGTTATAACGCGATGCGACATCATGGTGGCATCACGACGAGAGTGCTCCGCGGAGGAAAAATAAAACTGGGCGATCCTGTTAAAGCAGTAGAATCTCCTTCTTAAAATGTACTAAAAGTAATTTTTTATGCGAACCAAAAAAGTAGAATTCGTCAACAGCAATGGCTATAAATTATCAGCTCGTCTTGAGTTACCCGTAGATCAACATCCTCATAATTTTGTGCTTTTTGCACATGTCTTTACAGGGAATAAAAATCTAACGGCCGTTCGCTACATCAGCAGAGGACTCAATATGAATGGCTTTGGTGTCTTGCGGTTTGACTTTACCGGACTGGGAGATAGTGAAGGAGATTTTGCAGATACGACTTTTACTTCTAATGTAGATGACCTGCTGGCTGCTGCCAAGTTTTTGGAAGATAATTATAAAGCACCGACGGTCATGGTCGGTCATTCTTTGGGAGGAGCGGCAGCGATTTTTGCGGCGAATCAATTAGAGTCTATCAAGGCGGTAGCTACCATTGGTACCCCTTCCGAGCCAGAACATGTTAGTCATTTGCTTCGGGATAATATCGAAGATATTGAGGCGAATGGTGTGGCGAAAGTCTGTATTGGAGGAAATGAATTTACCATAAAAAAAGAATTTCTAGATGACCTGAGAAGCAAAAATATGTTTAGCGTTTTGCGGCATCTGAGAAAGGCTTTGTTGGTCTTGCATTCGCCGCAGGACATGGTCGTAGAAATCGACAATGCCGCACGGATTTATCACGCGGCACATCATCCCAAAAGTTATGTGACCCTCGATGGAGCGGATCATATGTTGAGCAATAAAAAAGATGCACGATATGCCGGAGACTTGATTGGTTCCTGGGCAACGCGCTATGTGGAAGTACCAGAAGAAGAACAATTGCGAACGGACCATCAGGTCGTCGTTCGCCTGGATGATGGTTTTACTACTGAGATTCGCGCGGGACAACACGACTTGATTGCTGATGAACCCGAAAGTGTTGGTGGCGATAATTTAGGGCCTTCGCCCTATGAATTGCTTTCGGCTTCGTTGGGAGCTTGTACGGCCATGACGATACAAATGTACGCCCGTCGTAAGAAATGGGATGTACAGGAAGTCGAAGTACATTTGAGTCATAATAAAACCTATATGGATGATTGTGCAGAATGCGACAAACCGACTTCTAAGATCGATCATTTTACCAGGACGATACGTTTGGAAGGAGATTTGACGGATGAGCAAAAAGAACGCATTTTAGTGATCGCTAATAAATGTCCTGTACACAGAACCTTGATGGAAGAGTCGGTGGTGGAGACAAAGTTATTTAAGGAAGTGTAAAAAAAAATGAACTTCTTGTTCAAAACAGATTCGATGTGTTGGTTTTAGATTTTAGCTATGTTGTTTAATTTCAATCTCTATAGTTCGCTTTTGCTCCCTGGATTTATTCAGGGTATTGTGATGGCGATGGTGTTGTTTTGGAGAGGTTGGCAGGAAGACAAATTAGCGGATCGATTGCTCGCGACTTTTTTGGTGATCTTGTCTTTTCATATTGCGCAATACATGTTGGCTTTTGGGGGCTGGTATGATAGCCATGATTGGCATTCTTCTTTTATGTTTTATTTTCCTTTCCATATTTTTTTATGGATCGGTCCAACGATCTATTTTTATTTTCGAAGTTTGACCAATCAGGAATTTAAATTGAAAGGTCGGGATTGGTTGCATTTTCTTCCGGGACTGATTCATGCACTTGGCTTTTTATTGGCCTTTCTGTATGATGTGGTATGGATGTCTTGGATACAAGATCAGGCCATGCCTTTTCATTACAATACCAAAGGAATCCTTGCCGAGTGGATTGATTATCCTTTTGATAATACCTTACACACCCTTGGGATTTATACGACACTGGCTTACATCTGTTTGACCATTTATACCTATCGCCAATACCGAAAATACCTTAATGATCATTTCTCAGAAACCAAGTCGATAGAATTTCATTGGCTGCGCAATGTACTTTATGCGGTATTGGGGCTTTTTATTTTTAGAGTAGTGGCAGAAATAGTTAGCCACTATATTCCCAACTTATCTTATGTGGATTTCTGGTACACTCATTTTGTTTTTGCCATCGTGATTTATTTTGTGAGTATACAAGGATATACGGCAACGCTTAAATTGCCAAAATTGCTGCAATTCAATCTGCCGGAAGCCGAGCCTCTTCCAAAAGAAATAGCCAATACTCCTGAATGGTCTGGCTTAAAAGAGCGTTTGAGCCAATTGATGGAAAAAGAAAAGCCTTATTTGCAATCAGAAATAAATTTGCAAGACTTGGCCAAAAAAATAAAAACCAATCCTTCTCTTTTGTCGAAAGTCATCAATCAAGGCTTTGGGCAAAATTTCAATGATTACATCAATTCTCATAGAGTAAAAGCCGTAGAGGAAAAACTGCTCAATCGCGAGTCCGATCAATACACGCTGATGAGTATCGCCCTGGAATGTGGCTTCAATTCCAAAGCGACCTTCAACCGCGCTTTCCGAAAGTTTACCGGAAAATCCCCCCGCGAGTTCCTCGCCGCTCAAAATAGAGCTTAAAGCCCCTTTCTTTGCCTCAAATCATAATCTGATACGTTTCAAATCATCTTTTGCAGCGACAGCGCCCTTATTTTAGGTCATTTTTGCATTGTTCTTTTTATTTAAATAAAATACCAGAATAATGAAATCCTTTCTCCTGCTCTGTCTATTGGCCCTTTCTATTCCGCTTTTTTCCCAAAAGGAACCTTCCTTGTCTTTCGAAGTAGAAGGGGGAATACTTGACTTGGAAGAATACCTGGCTTATAAAAAGGTCAATGGTTTGAGTGTTTATCTTTTAGATGCCGAAGGAAAGGAATACCATATTCAGGTCGGGAAAAGAGATGTGGAAGCAGATTTGCCGGTAGAGCGGAATACTTTGTTTCAGGTTGGGAGTATGACCGCAGCACTTGTCCACTTTGCGGTTTTGCGCTTGGTCAATGATGGCCAAATAAAATTGGATGCTCCAGCCAATGATTACCTAAAGTCCTGGCAGATCAATAAAAAAGCTTTTTCCAAAAAGAACCCCGTTAGCGTCAGAGATTTGCTTATTCACAAGCGAGGTTTCAATAAGGATTATAAACCCAGAGGTTATGAGCCAGGAAGTGCTATTCCGATTTTACTAGAGGTACTCGATGGAGCAAAATCTTCCCAAGAGTCCCCCGTTCGACTAAAAAAGAACACCAATAAAAGTGCAAATTCCCACCTGGCCAATGATCTGATCTTACAACAATTATTAGAAGATGTACACGGCCGGCCACTCTCCGAAATTATGCATACCGAAGTTTTTCAAGCTTTGGAAATGAAAAATAGCTTCCTCCGAAAAGAGTTGAATAAAGAAGAAACTCAAAATGCTTCCATTGGTTTTGAGCAAGATGGGAATGCGATTCCAGGGGAGCGATGGATTTATCCAGAGGAAGGGCATAGTGGCCTCTGGTGTAGCGCGGAAGACTATGGTCGTTTTGCAAAACACATTATGATGGCTGCTGCGGGCAAGGACAATCGATTTATCAGTCAAGCATTAGGACAGGCAAGTGTTACGCCAGAACATGGCCGTCGATCGCTTATTTTTCTCAAATGGGATATCCTGGGTTGGGGTGGTGCGAGTCGCGGTTTTCGAACACAGTTTAATGGAAATGTACCCGAAGGTTGGATTGCAGTCATCTTTATGAATAGTCACGAGAATTGGCAGGTGATGAATGAGGTGCAATGGAAGTTTGGAGCATTTTTAGGGGAAAAGAGTAAGAACTAAAAAGTGCTTCGGCTGTTTGTTTTATTCAACAATACTAAAAAAATAAGATGCGATTAATGTTCCTGTATTTATTGCTTTTCCTTCTTCCGCAAAATGTGTTTTTGAAAAAAGAATCGCTTGTGGAGAAAACATCTGTTGTAGAAGGAGCGAAGCTCATTGTTTTTTTACAAAAAGACAAAGATCAGTTTTTTGAGACTTCCTGTTTGCCAAAATTAAAAGCATATGCTTTGCAAAATGGCAT
>CALLVY010000163.1 GCA_938015925.1 uncultured Saprospiraceae bacterium | reverse complement strand
TATTGGCTATCGAGAGGAACATTGAAGTCGACTCGGACGAGTACTTTTTTGTTATTGAAATCGAGATTCATATTTGAAGTATGGGTTAATGAATTAAAATTTGCCAACGCGAATTTAGCTAAAATTGATGGAGTATTTTGTATCAATGGCCTATTTCATTTCTTTAATTTTATCGAGTAGCCAGCCCTTCTCAGAAATGGTTTTTTGTTGATCAATTTTTTGGGTCAATCGAGCAATCCTCTGGGGGTTGCGGAAGCTTAAGGGGTTTCTGATTTGGCGCAAAGTATTGATGAAATTATTGTTGGCTGTTTGGTGGTTCTTATCCAATTTTTTTTTACTGTGTCGGAAAATATAAATTTTAAAGGCATCCATTTTGTCATCTAGTTGATCTGCCTGCGTGTCGTAAAGGATTTTTAGCTCCATTCTTTTTGCGGCAATTTTGTAGTAAATGTCTTCGAATTGATAAGAGAGGAATTGGAGCGCTTTCGTTTTTTGTTGGGTGCGAAAAAGAATATCGGCCTTATTGAAACGATAGATGTCATCGGGATGCTTGGTACCGGTAATGCGATGTCGATAATCATGGAGTAATTCTTCTACCCATTGATGTTTTTCCATTCTCAGTCCTAAATCTACCAGGTTTTTTATCGTACTGGGGAGGAGTCCGTTTTGATAAAAGAGCAATCCTTTTTCCAGGTCCATTCGATAGCGTTGGAAGGTTTCGGGTAAAAAAGATTTTTGGCCTTTGTTGAAATGAAAAATGCAATAATTTCTGCAAATGGCATGCAAGGCTTTTTCTTGCTCCGCGGATAAGGCGGATTGATATAGGGTCATTTCTGTTTTTAATGCCTCGTAATATTTTGGGTTGTCGATATCCTGGAGCAGGCGAAATGCCATTTGGTATATCTTGATAGAAGGACTGTTGTAGTCTGAGAGCAGTTGGGTAAGCGGAAGCATTTGTTGAATAAGTGCTTCTTCCTGCTGTACGGTAGCAGGACTTTGGAAGCGAAATTGAGCGAGCAGCATACAGGTATACTCTAGTCGACTCAATAAATAATAGCGATCAAGGTGAAATAGCGTTGCCGGGATATTGAGGTCTCCCCGTCGAGTATTGAATAAGCCTTCTTGTTCTAAAATGTCATTCTCCACTAAAAAAGAATGGTGGTAATGTTCTCGATCCTCCTGCGTTTCGGTTTGGAGGATTTGTTGCAAGCGTTTCATGGTGCTTTGTAGGAGGGAATCTAGTTTTTTGATTTGATAAAATTTGGCCAGGGCTCTTTGCTGGTGTAATTCCTCTTTTAGTGTTGGACTGTATTGAAGGTGGATAAATGTTTGCACTTTTTGGAATAACTTAGACATCAATTTTTCCAAGCGAACTTTAGAATAAGCTTCGTTGGGGAATAATCGCTGATGTACGATTTCTTTTTTTAACCTGGCGGGATGAAATCGAGGCGCACTGGCATCGATGCAAGCATACAATTGGATCAATCGGGCTTGTTGGGTAGGGTGGACGAAAAAAGGAGAATGAATGAACTTGCGCAACTGGGCACGTTCCTGCGGGTTCATGGCGATAATAACCTTTAATAATCTACTGGAATGCACTTTTTGATTTAAAAATAAAATTTTCTGAGAAAAAGCTAGTGAGAAGTCTAGGTAAAAAATGTAATACTATGAAAAAGAGTAGAGACTTAGTTTTGATTATTACTCATTAATTAAACCAAATTTATATGAAAGAACAACAAATATCATTGATGTTGGCTGTATTGGGCCTTTTTTTTATCGCTCCTAACTTTATCCATGCCTGTGACGAATACGCTGTCTCTAAGCAAAATTTGGAGACAATGATTAGTGAGGTGAATAATTGTTACAATGAAGATTTGGAGTCGGGAATAGGAATAGACAGTGTGGCTAGTTTTTTACAATCCCTTTTACCCAATGGTACCTTGAATAAACAATGTGCGTTTCCCAAAGCCAGCCTTGGAGAAATTACCAATACCAATCTTTATTTTATTTGGCCAAAAATAGCTGGTGTTAGTTCTTATGCCATGGCCTGTTTGAATTTTACTACCGGAGAATCTGCTTATCAACAACTGGGGCAAAATCGAGTAAAAACCAGTATCGTCAACACTGCTGTTTGCCTTTATGCCTTTTACAGTTTTTGCAATCAGACGGAACAGAGTATTGTAAAAATCATTATTGTAGACAAAGATATTGTAGGAGAAGCCACGGGTTCAGATATTATTCCTCGACTGGCTGCTCCAAAAGTATTGGAAGAAAACGGCATCCAACTAGGCCCGAACCCCTTTGATTCTGCCTTGCGACTCCATCTTTCGCTGGTAAAGGAAGCCTCTATTAAAGTTTCTTTACTCCAAGGTCCAATCGGGATAAGACAAAGACAATTGCTATTAGAAACAGTTCAACCTGCGGGGCGTCATGAGTTGCCAATAGAGTTGCCTTTTTTAGTGCCGGGTTGGTATTATGCTTTGCTGGAAGTAGGAGAGGAGCGGGAGGTCATTCCGTTGATAAAGGTTGGTGAGCGAATACCATAGCGGTAATTTGGGCTTGGATTTTTTGAAAAAATTGTAATGGTGAGTGCAATTAAACGCTATTAAGTTTGACTCGTCATTTTTATTTTTTCATTTAAAATCAATCAACATGAAAAGTATGATTCCCAAGTTAATGATTTGCTTTGGTCTCCTTTTGCTAGCCAATAGTTCCTTCGCCCAGGATTTGGGCAAAAGTATTGACTGCGAAACCTCCTCTCGCTTTAACATAAAATTGGAAAAGACAATTTGTATTAATGCATTAAAGGCTTCTACCTTGGAGCTGGCAAAAAAACGGTTAGCACAGTTATTAGACCTTACCTGTAACCCTTGTCCAGTGAAACCAGATGAGCAGGCCTGTAAAGTGACCATCGACTCTTTTATCGTTGGAGGACTGACCATGAACGAGGATTCAACCCGATGGTGTACTGGAAAATTGATTAATCTTTTTTTTAGTTGCGACGAATGCATCGACACGATTGACTCTAGCCCATTTATTGAAGAAGGTATTAACCAGATCAGCGATCAAGTCCTTCTAGATAACAGCGAAGAAGAAGCGTTTCGATTGGAGGAAATAATTTCAGAAGTTTCCTATTGGCGCATTTTCCCCAATCCCACTTCTGGCCAGACAGAACTAGAAATAAATACTAGCGAAGCCGTGCGGGAAGTAAAATTAATTGCCCGAAATATTGCCGGACAAATTGTTTATGAAAAGGATTATGGAGCTTCCGCAAAAGGCACTTTTAAAGCGAGGGCAGATTTATCAGTACTAAGCAATGGTTGGTATATGTTATCCGTTTACTTAGACGATGAATTGTTGGGGACAGAGAAAATTGCGATCAGTAAATAAGAACTAAAAAAATAGCACCATCGAAGGAGAGAGGTTTTCGATGGTGCTTCAGTTAGGGTGTTAAAAACTGATATCAGTTTTTAGGACTGTCTTTGTTTACGAGAAACAAATTATCTTAAGACATTACTGCTTCCGGTAACTTAGCTACCATGCTAGCCATATCGGCCAAACGAGCAGAATATCCAGCTTCATTATCATACCAACTTACGACCTTGATCATATTGCCCATGACATTGGTCAATTGTGCATCAAAAATAGAAGAGTGCGGATTTCCTACAATATCGCTAGAAACAAGTGGTGCATCCACAAAAGACAAAATGCCTTTGAGTGGTCCATCTGCTGCTGCTTTGAATACTTTATTGATTTCTTCTTTGGTCACTGCTTTATCTACCATCACATTGAGCTCTACTAAAGAACCTGTGATTACCGGTACACGGATCGCCATGGCGAATAATTTGCCAGATACCTGAGGATAAACTTTTCCTACTGCCACAGCAGCACCAGTAGTCGTAGGTACGATATTGAAAGCAGCTGCACGAGCTCTTCTCATATCACTATGCGGAGCATCCTGAATGTTTTGGTCTGCAGTATAAGCGTGAGTGGTCGTCATTGTAGCCTGTACAAATCCCCAATTTTCATTGATGATTTTGGTAACAGGAGCTAGACAATTGGTGGTACAAGAAGCATTAGAGAATAATCTTCCACTAGGATCGAGTTGGTCGTCATTGACACCCAAAACGATGGTTTGGATACCTTCTCCTTTTCCAGGAGCAGAGATAACAACACGTTTAGCGCCAGCTTCGAGATGCATTCCAGCAGATTCTTTATCGCGGAATCGTCCGGTACATTCTAAGACCACATCTACATTAAGCTCTTTCCAAGGAAGAGCCGCAGGATTGCGTTCAGAAAGCGAAACTATATTTTGTCCATTTACAGTGATTGTGTCTTCTGTCGCACTTACCTCTCCGGCAAAAGTACCTTGAGCCGAGTCATATTTGAATAGGTGAGCGAGCGTTTTGTTGTCAGTGAGGTCATTGATAGCGACTACTTCGATATCGGCCTGTTGTAACAAACGGCGAAGCGTCAATCGGCCAATTCGGCCAAATCCATTAATGGCAATTCTTTTAGACATAAATTTATGTTTTAGTAAAATTCAGATGATGCCAATTTGGAAGAAGCATCGTAAAATGTTAATAGAGATTGGTTAGCAGCTTAGTGTAAAAGTAACAATATTAAAGCTAAATTGCTCTATTTGAAACGAAAAAAAGCAAAAAATGTTGAACTTTGAGTAAAATAAAAAAAATAAATATAGCCCGAAGTAGCTGATAATCAGCGGATAAAAAATAAAGGAATAAGAAAGACGAAAATAAAGTAAAAAAAAGGAAAATTAAAATTGGCATTTTTTAGGAAAGATTCTATATTTGCATCGCTTTAGACGAAAAGCTTAGTTGATTTTAAAGATCCAGCCGGATCAAAACGAATACGGTTATTTTTCTGTATCCGTCGCTCCTCGGGAGTAACGGATATTCAAAGAAGGCCCGTTCGTCTATCGGCTAGGACGCCAGGTTTTCATCCTGGTAAGAGGGGTTCGATTCCCCTACGGGCTGCGAATGAAGCACATAAACCCTTGTAAGTCAATGACTTATGAGGGTTTTGTTTTTTCTACTTAAACATTACTTAAACATTCTCTCTTTTTCCCAACGGTTTATTTAAGGTAGGAAGTGAAATATTGAGTGATTTAAGATTTGCAGCAACATCTACTTTTGGAAAAATTTCTTTCTCTTGAATCTTATTTGGATTAGATGAGT
>CALLVY010000162.1 GCA_938015925.1 uncultured Saprospiraceae bacterium | reverse complement strand
TTCGATCAATGCCGCCTTGATCTTGTCGCCCAGCGGAGCAAATTGATCGTCAATCATAAACAAACCATCTGCTCCCATACAAACCCCAATATTCCCACCAGAGCCAGTGAGCATATACATATGATCATTGATTTTTTGGGGAAGGATCTTGACGTCAGAGAAATCTTGTGCTTGCAAGGAATTTATAAACAAACAGCATAGAATAAAGGCAAATGATTTCATGATGGTTGGTGGTTTTATATTGGAATAAGGTGCACAAGTAAAGATAAAAAAATCGAACACAAGTTCTCCCAGGCGACTTTTAAAGAGGAAAGCGTGTATTTAGCATGGGTTTTGCATAGGATTAGTTTTAATATGTTTTAGGGAAGTCTGTTTTATTTGCTTGCTCCTAACGCAAATTGCAGAAGGAGAGCGTTAAATAAAGGAAAGAACCTGCCTCATTCTGTTAAAAATCCTTTAATTACGAGGTTTTTTGCTGCTGCGGCGTAGAAATTGTAAGAAATTGGGGAGTCCCTGTACTCTAAGTGACGAGAAAAAAATAAAATCAAAACTATTGATTTTATTTCCGTCAAATTACTAAGACTTTTCCCCAAACCATCAATATATGAAATCGAGCATTTTTGCATTTTGTCTGATCTTTAGCTTCTCCTGGCATTGTACCGCAATGTCTTCAGATGTTATTTTCAATGGTCGGGCAGGTACAGCACTCAATGCACTCACGATTTATTCAGATAGTACCTATACCCAACCCACTCCTTATTCTTTTACCGCCGGGCAGTTATTGGAAATCATCGGAGAAACCGAATTGGAACATGAAGATGATGCACAAAACCAAACGTTTAAATGGTACAAAGTCCGCATGGAAGGGGGGCGCGAAGGCTGGGTTTTTGGCGATGGTTTGGCCGTAATGATTCCTTCCGAAAATTTAAGCCAAGCGGTACAGTCTTATCATAAAAAGAAAATGAAATTTGGGATCGGTTTTGAAAATGCAGTGGTTTGGATGGCAGCCATTGAAGGCCATGATAATTTTCATGCCAACCGCTTGCTCAATCCAATCTATCAAGAAGCCTATATCGTCGTGACCAACCATCGAGGGAAGTCTGTACATATCCACTATGGCGGTGAGAGCACACAAGGTTTGAGTGGGGTAGAAGAAATGCAGTTTCAAGAACTTAATGGTGACCTGATTCCCGAGCTAGTCTTACTACGACACAATGAAGTGCTTGGACAAAAAAGCAAACAGAAAAGTCTCGAACTCTATTCCTTTCAGGCAGGAACGATTAAAAAAGTATTTGAGGAAAGATTGAATTTGGAAACAAAGGAAAAAGGACAACTTCCATCGCCCTACAAATTTATAGAACTGGATAAGAAAACCATCCGGGTAGAATACCTGGAAACCAAACCCTGCCAGGAATATTCTCTTTCCTTGCGCACAGGAATTTTAGGAAGTTCACCGGATAAATGTCTCGAATTTGTAACCTATACCTATCACTGGAATAGCCAATCGAAAAAATACCAAATGCTCTATCAGGAAAACCGGAGCGCCCCACAAGTACAAGTCAAAATTCCAGGAGTCGTACTACAAGAAGCACCCAATGCATCCGCTCCGCGGATCCGCTCTATTCGCCCCGATGAATCACTATCGGTCATTAGACAACACGATAAGTGGAAGACCACTAGCAATGGCCATCAATCGAAAGAAAGTTATTTCTATGTGAGAATAAAAGAAGGAAACTACGGCTATATTCCCGTACGCTATTGCCACTTTGCGCATACTGCATTGTCTCAACAACTAGACGACTTCTACCGCAATCCTTCTAGCAAAACAAATCCTAAAGCAGGCTCCTGTTTTAGCATCAGAAGAACCGACGCTGATTCCAGCGCGTACAATCATTAAAATTAGAAAAGGGAAATTTAGAGAAAATAAATAGGGATAGAAAGATACCGCTTATTCCACCAAACGCTTCGCCGCTACCATCGGTACCGAAATACAACGCCGCTCCATATAATCCATCATCCGCTCCAATAACTGCCGAGACTCCGGAGCCAAATCCGCCAATTCTTTTTTAAATACCTGATTCATCGCGTGAGACTTGATGGCTTTGATTTCTTGAGGTACTTGGTGCATGGCGCGTTCGATGCTACGCATCTGGAAAAGCTGGTGGAAAGAAAGCAGTTGCTGCTCTAGCAATTCTTTAGCCTGAGTGACTTCGCGTTGGCGGAAAGCAATATTTTCACTAGCCAACTGACGGAGTGCTTCTACTTCAATATATTGTAAGTCAAATTGACTGCGAACCTCTTCTGTGAGGTTATTGGGAACCGCGAGATCAATCACTACCTTTTGCTCCGTTTCTTCTTGTAACAATTGCTGGAAAAGAGCGGGATCAATCCAAGACTGAGTATGTCCTGTACAAGTGATCATCACGTCAAAGTGATCTTTATAATTGGCCAATTGATCGAGCGTCGCCGCTTTTTCAGCGCCTAAGAGGCTAACCAATTTTTCGGCTTTATCTATCGAGCGGTTAAAAACCACTACGTTTTTATAACTGTGTTTTTTGAGAAACTTGGCGACCAAAGTATTGGTTTGCCCTGCTCCAACAAGTAAAATTCTGGCTTTTTTGGGAACCTCTGCTTTGAGTAGCTGCTTAATCGCTAAAGAAACGATAGAGATCGGTTTTTCACCAATCCGAGTTTTAGCATATACTTCTTTGGCTGCCTCGATCGTGGTCTTCATCGCCAGGCGAATGTGATCGCCGGTTAAGCCCCATACTTGACAACGGGTATAAGCTTCTTTCAACTGCCGTAAAATTTCTCGTTCTCCAACGACCATCGAGTCGATAGAAGCAGAAACTTCAAGGAGGTGCATCAATGCTTTGTCTCCTTCGAGTACCTGCACATTACTGACCAAGGATTGAAGATCTTCGTCAGATAAATCAGCTTGAATGGATTGACAAAAGTTGGAAAGGAAATCCTGATCTAGATTGGCAGAATGATTAAGAAAAAATAGAACCCGGTTGCAAGTAGACAAATAAAGGAGCTCTTGGATACCGAAAGCATCACGGAGCTCAAAAAGCCTTTTTTTCAACTCTTCTTCAGTATCGTGCTGAAGCATAAAGCTGCTTAGGTCTTTTAATTTGGCCTGCTTATGAGTAAGGGTTAATATTTTGTAGTTTCTTAATAGCAAACTGGTAATCGGATTAATCAATGATATGATACACTTCTTCTCTACAAAAGTACTTTTAGACGCTTGGTTTAATGTCATAAAACTGTAAACAAGAATACAGGAATTGACTATATCCGCCGATTGGGCTATTTTTTTTAGGGTTTTTGAAGGAAATGCGACAAAGCGGGAATCAATAATCGATCAGCGATCCAGTATTTTGACAATTATTTGCTCCAATTCTTATTTATACTTTTCGATAAATCGAATCACATCCTGGCTAAATTTGGCGGCATCTGTGATCATTGGAGAGTGACCTGAGGCAGGGTAGATGACCAATTCTTTCTCAAAACTGCCAATCGAGTCAAATGCTTGTTGGGCCAGCGCAACAGGTACCACAATGTCATTGGCTCCCCAAAGAATCAAACTTGGGATGCTGATTCGGTTTAAAAGAGGCGTTGCAGAATAGTCGAGTAGCTCATTCCTAAAAAGCGTTTGATTGGTCATGGTACCACTGGCATTGGCCAGGCTTTTACTATTGATAAAAGTAGTATTTATCAAGCTATTGCTAATGGCAGAAAGATCGTTAGCATTGATTGCACCACTTAGGGTCAATTTCTCTTCAGCGCTACGGGCAGTTATATTCAAATAACTGAAGTCTTCCAGGTTGCGATTGATCGTATCTACTTCTGCCACGCGTTTTAAAACTTCTTCCCAATAACTAAGATCATTCCCTAATCCGATTTGCTCTGAACCGATGCTTTGGTAAGTCTTTACCGCTTGGCGATAAACTTCCGGGAAGTCATGCGCACCATCGACTTCAATCCAACCTTGAAAATGATTTTGATAATCATCGGTAGTTAAGAACGCACTTCCAAGAGTGCCCCCCCAACTATGTCCCAAAAGGAAAAGGTCGATGTCATCCCCATATTTGTGGCGCAAGGTGAGGGCCAATGCTTCTACATCTTCTACGAGCTCGGCAATGGTGATGTCATTCCTTTCGTAATTGCCCTGAGCCATTCCCTGACCTCTTTGGTCCCAATACACCACCGCATATCTTTCTTCCAAATCGTCTTTGTATTCTCCGACTCTATATTCGAGACCGCTTCCTCCCGGGCCGCCGTGTAGAATGACGAGGAAAACCTTGCTGGCTCCATTGCCATAGATGTACGCAGGCATGTCCGCATTATTGCGACGCACGTGCAGCACATCTTTTAAATTACTCAAATCATTTTTTTGACAACTAAAAAAACTAGCTGCGAAAAAAAGGATCACTAGGTATTTCCAATTTTTCATGTTTTAGGTTTGAAGTTGAAACGAAAGCCAAAGTAAAAATTATTGATCGGAGCGATGGTCGCATTGTAGTGGTATAGAAAGGTATTGTTGAAGCCCAGAATCCAGGCACTGAATCTTTTGTTTTTGCGCGCTCGAATAAAATGAACATCCAAGGTGGAAGAGACAAAACCTCGACTAGCGGACTTTAATTTTTTTACTTGATTATTGGCATCGACCTCGTAAGTTTCTTCATAAAAATTTCGCTGATAACCGGGACCAATGCCTGCCGCTAAGGTCCAAGTTTTTTCGGGACTTCCTTCTTTTTCAAACACCCAACGATAGGAAAATAAGTATTGATTGAAAAGGCTAATATGACTCAATGGATCCCAGTAAAATCCCAAACGGCCTTCTAAGGCAAATTGTCTTTTTTGTTGTCGATTGATTAAACCAGCTTTCTTTTTGTCTTTGATGTTTTCTTTAAAAATCCATGTTCCATTTAGTTGAAATCCGGGATTAACGGTGCCATTGTGGAGATAGGTCGCCGCCCACTGGATTTTTGGATTAGTGCTTGGTGCTTCTTTTGTTTGACCAAAACAAAAAGGAGTGTATAGGCAAAATAGAAGCAGTAGTAGCCGCATAATCATAAGATTTAATAAGAGGAATTGGAGCGAAAAAATGGATTGGTTTTATTCAAAAAACATTCCTGGGAAGGCGAGACGTTCTTCTTTTTTTAGAACTACAATCCGCCAGCAGGCTTTTAAGAATCCATAGCCATATCCCCAAAGTTGGATAAAACTAGCGAATACTGCAAGGAAGGAGACGACAATATGGCGACTTGTCAATAAAGCTTCTAAAAAAACCAAAACCGCAAAAAGCGCAAGTGGAATCAGAAACAAGGGAGACCAGATCAAACTAAGTAGCAAGAGCAACAAGGAACCCAATAAGAATAGAGCAGGAAGGGCATAGACTAATTTAAAACTTCCTTTATGCCATTTGCTAAGGATGATTCTCACGACGCCGAACTTGTAAACCTGGGTGTAAAATTTCCCAAAATCAATCCGTCGCTTGTGGTAAACAAAGGCCTCTGGAACCAAACCAACTCTGAAACCTGCATCCATGATTCGATAGCTCAAATCCGGATATTCTCCAGGGTGAATTTTACCAAAGCCACCTACTTTTTGATAGACTTCTTTGGTGAAGCCCATATTAAAACTCCGAGGTTGAAATTTATCCAATTGCTTTTTTTTACCTCGAATCCCTCCAGTAGTGAGGACGGAAGTCATGGAATGATTGATCGCTTTTTGGATGATGCTAAAAGATTCGTGGGCATTGTCAGGGCCACCGAAAGCGTCTAGAGGTCTTTGTTGTAAGGATTGATCTAGGGTGCTTAAATAATGAGGAGGAATGAGGCAGTCAGAGTCGAAGAAAAGGAGCCAATCTCCGAGGGCTTTGTCCATACCAAAATTTCGACTCAAGCCCGGTCCTGTATTTTCTTTGAAAAAATATCGGATGTCAATTTGTTCTGCAAAATTTTTGATGATGTGCTCACAAGCCTCACTAGAACCATCTTCCACAATCACCAATTCAAAATCCTTAAAGTCTTGTACGGCCAAACTTTCTAGAAGCTCTTGAACTTCTACCGGGCGATTATAAACAGGAATAATGATTGAATATTTGGGCATAGCTAAAGTCGTCAAACAAAGTATTTAACCCCGGATGCCTAAATTAGGTTACAAGGAAATTAGATTTTGCGCTGCAAAACTACAAATATGCTCTTACTTATTTGCTAAAGAAGGACTTACTTTAATCGAATGTGAACCGTTTTAGCCTCATTCACACTTGCGGTATTAAATCCAGCAGCAGAAAAACTTGGAGGCCCAAAACGTCCCATGACATCATTGGAGAATCCATAACCTTCTTTGGGAAGCCCCATAAAGTTAGTGTCAAACTGTTCATTGCTATTTTTGTCGTGGTATATCGCAATGGCATATTGGCCAACGGGAAGATCCGGGAAGTGGCACTTTAGTATCGCTCCTTCTACCGGGACAATCTTTTGACGATACATGTTTTCTTCATCTAAAAAGCCCTCCTCAGTATTGTAAACAGCAATGTACATATTACCAGTAAATTCTTTAATAGAATTGATTTCTAGTGTGAGTTGAGCAGAACTGAAGAAAGGAAGCGTTAGGAAAGGGAGGAGGAGAAATAGTATTTTTCGTAAGGATATATTCATTAAATCAGTTTTAGAGACGGAAAAAAGGATGATTTTTTCTTCCGTCAAATTACTTATTGACGGGTAACATCTCTAAAACGTAAAAGTTCATTAAGGTATTCTCTGGAATTAGACAATCTTGGAATCTTATTTTGATTGCCAAATTTACCTCGGGAACGCATCCAGTTTAAAAAAGTACCCGTAGGGACAGGGTGTAAGCGAAGACGTGTCAAAGCCAAATCCTTGTAGCGCTTGGCTTCATAGTCTGAATTGATCATCTGCAAATTCAAATCCAATTGATTGGCAAATTCATTGATGTCAGTGGGTTCTTTTTCAAATTCGATCAGCCATTCATGGCCACCTTTTTCATCGTTTTGAAAATAAACAGGACCAACGGTATATTCACTGGCCGCGACTTCAAATTGACGACAGGTTTTGACCAAGGCTTTATCGGTATTGGCCACCATTACTTCTTCTCCAAAAGTGTTGATAAATTGTTGGGTTCTTCCAGTGATTTGGATTTTATAAGGCTGTAAGGAGGTAAACTTCACCGTATCTCCGATTTGATATCGCCACAACCCCGCATTGGTACTGATGATCAAGGCATAAACCTTATTCAGTTCTACACCTTCCAGTGGAATGGCTTGTGGATCATCGCTGTTCCATTCTTCCACCGGCAAGAATTCATAGAAAACACCATTATTGAGTAGCAATAACATGTCGTCATCTTCCTTGTTGAGTTGAGTGGCAAAGTAGCCTTCCGAGGCATTATAGACTTCGTGGTAATTGACTTTTTCGGAAGGTAAAAAGCGTTGCATTTGTTTTCGATAAGGAGCCATGCCTACGCCGCCGTGTATGAATGCTTCGAAGTTGGGCCAGATCTCGAGGATGTTATCTTTTCCAGTGCGTTCCAATAGTTTTCTAAACAAGACAATGACCCAAGTCGGGACTCCTCCCACCATGGTTACTTCCGAAGCGATTTTGGGATCAGTCCCCACGTCTACCATTTTTTCTAACTTTAATTCCCACTCTGCCATGAGGCAAATGTCGAAATCTGGTTCGAAAAATGGCCGTGCTATGATCGGCATGTTTTTGATCATCAATGCGGAAACATCTCCAAAGATGATCGGAGATTCTGGTTTGTACTGTTGGTAAGAACCGCCCATGACAAAATTCTTACCTGCAAAAATCAGACTATCAGGATGCTCATTATAATAAGCCGTCATGGTATCCCAAGTCCCTTGAATATGACAATTGCGGAAATTTTGATCGGAGACCGGAATGAATTTACTCTTGTCATTGGTCGTACCAGATGATTTGGAGAAAAGCAGTGTTTGGCCAGGCCAAAGCACATCGGGTTCTCCTTCCATCATTCGAGAAATATAGGGCTTTAAACCTTCATAATCTTGAATGGGCACCTTTCGGCAAAAATCAGCATAGGTTTTTATGGAAGAGTATCCGTGGGTTTGTCCCCATTCGGTGTGTTGAGCATCGTAGAGCAAACTTTCAAACCACTGCTGCTGCAAATCCAAAGGCGTATTGACCATTGCATCGAGGCGTCGATACCTGAACTGGTAATACTTTTTGAATAAGGCATTGAAAGATTTTCTCATTAGCGGTTAGGAAGTTTGTTTAAATTCGTTCCTCCGAGTAAAATAACTCTATTCTTTGTATTTGAAAGTAAGGAACAAGGATCTCAAAGAATCAACAACTATACATTTGGTATTATTTCCTAACTAAAAATAAAAAATAATTCTTAATATTTTGATTTGCTTGATAAAAAAAATAAAAGCAATGAAAACTAAATAGAAAACTCAGAGACTATAACTCTTCGATTAGAAACTTTCCAGTATAGCTTTTTTTGTGTTTGGCTACTTTCTCAGGCGTACCTTGTACCACTACGGTACCTCCCCGATGTCCTCCTTCTGGCCCCATGTCAATAATAAAATCAGCGACTTTTATTACATCCATATTGTGCTCAATAATAACGATCGTATTGCCTTTGTCTACGAGGCGATTGAGTACATGTAGGAGGTGCCGAATGTCTTCAAAGTGAAGTCCGGTAGTGGGTTCGTCGAGGATGTAAATGGTTTGGCCAGTGGATCGCTTGGATAATTCTTCGGAGAGTTTTACCCGTTGTGCTTCTCCACCAGAAAGGGTCGTGGCTTGTTGTCCCAAAGTAATATAGCCTAGTCCAACATCCTTTAGGGTTTGCATGCGCCGATAAATATTGGGTATTTTTTCAAAAAAGACCACTGCTTCATCTACGGTCATATCGAGTACGTCACTAATCGATTTTCCTTTAAACAAAATCTCAAGGGTTTCCCGATTGTAACGACGGCCCATACAACGTTCACAATCTACTTGTACGTCCGGTAAGAAATTCATTTCGATCACTCGTTTTCCAGCGCCCTGGCATTCTTCACAGCGTCCTCCTTTTACATTAAAACTAAATCGTCCAGGTTTGTATCCTCTGATCTTTGCCTCCGGCAAACCAGAGAATATTTTTCGGATGTCAGAAAATACTTTGGTATAAGTTGCCGGATTGGATCTAGGTGTTCGCCCAATCGGAGATTGATCAATCTCAATAACCTTGTCGACTTTGTCTAGTCCTTTAAAGGATTTATGAGGCATCGGTTTTTTACGACTTTTATACAAATGCTGCCGCAAAATAGGATAAAGCGTTTCATTGATTAGCGTAGATTTTCCACTTCCCGAAACACCAGTGATGCAAGTGAAAGTCCCTAGTGGAATTTTGATGTCTACGTTTTTTAGATTGTTTCCAGTCGCTCCTTTAAGCTCTAAAAATTCTCCACTGCCTTTTCTTCTTTCCTCAGGAACTTCGATTTTTTTGCGACCATTGAGGTAACTGGAAGTAATGGTTTTATTTTTGAGAAAATCCTTCGGGATTCCTTCTCCGACTAATTCACCACCAAGCTTACCCGCTCCAGGACCTAAATCAATTAAGTAATCGGAAGCGAGCATAATGTCTTTGTCGTGCTCGACCACTAAAACAGTATTGCCGATATTGGCCAATTCCCGCAGTGCTTCAATTAGTTTTTGATTGTCTCTTTGGTGAAGTCCGATACTCGGTTCGTCGAGGATATAAGTAATCCCCGTCAATTGAGATCCAATTTGAGTCGCTAGGCGAATGCGTTGGGCTTCGCCACCAGAAAGTGTTCTTGCCGGGCGATCCAGCGTCAGATAATCTAATCCAACATGCAATAGGAAGCCAATTCTCAAATTGATTTCCTTGAGAATATCTTTGGCAATCATTCCCTGGCGCTTCGTCAATTTTTTCTCCAAAGCGAGCATCGCTTTGGAAAGTTCCTGGATATCCAATTGCGCGAGTTGAGAAATGTTTTGTTCATTGAGTTTGAAGTGTAGCGACTCTTTGCGCAAGCGCATCCCCGCACAAGTTTCACAAACGTCGATACTCATAAATTCTTCTGCCCAGCGTCGAATGGTATCCGAAGAAGTATCTTTAAACCAGCGCTGCAACATATTCGTCAATCCCTCACTAGCAAGATTGTAGGCAAAATCACCACTACCATAATTCATTTTTACATTCGTCTTTCCACCGCCGTTGAGAATGATTTCTAAGGCTTCTTTTGGAATCTTAGCGACTGGTGTATCAAAGGTGAATTTGTATTTTTTGGCAATCGCCTTTAGTTGCTTGAAAGTATAATTGTCTCGAACTTCTCCAAAGGGAGGGATGCCCACTTCATTGATACTCTTGCTGTCATCAGGGATGACTTTGTCGAGATCTACGATATTGATTTTTCCTAAACCATTACAAGTCTGACAAGCTCCGTAAGGGGAGTTGAAGGAAAAAGCATTGGGAGAAGGTTCTTCATAGGAAATTCCCGTATCGGGGTCCATGAGGTGTTTGCTGTAGGGCGAAGTTTCTTGGGTGTCGTGATTCATCACCATGATGAGACCATTTCCCATATTTAAAGCGGTACCAAGAGAAGTTGCTAGTCGTTCTTGTCTTTCTTTAGTGACTTTGATTCGATCAATGACTACTTCAATATCGTGTACTTTATAGCGATCGACTTGCATTCCTGGTTTGAGGTCGACGATTTCTCCGTCTACCCGCACTTTGGTATAACCTTGTTTTCTGATTTGGTCAAACAGCTCTCGATAGTGCCCTTTTCTAGATCGGACAAGAGGAGCAAGTAAGAGTGTTTTTTTATTTTTGAATTGATCGAAGATGTGCTCGACCATTTGTTCTTCCGTGTACTTTACCATCTTCTTGCCGGTCTCATAGGAATAAGCGTCTCCCACGCGCGCATACAAGAGTCTTAGAAAATCATAAATCTCAGTGATGGTACCGACGGTAGATCGTGGATTTCTTCCTGTCGTTTTTTGTTCGATAGAAATGACGGGACTTAGGCCAGTGATTTGTTCTACATCGGGGCGTTCCATTTCGCCAATAAACTGCCGGGCATAGGCGGAGAAGGTCTCCATATAGCGGCGTTGCCCTTCTGCATAAATGGTATCAAAAGCCAAGGAAGATTTTCCACTGCCACTGATTCCTGTGATGACTACAAATTGGTTTCGGGGAATTTTTACACTGACGTTTTTAAGGTTGTGTACCCTTGCTCCAGTCACGGTGATGTAGTCGTTTTCTAAAGGATGCTGGCCGTTTTTTTTGACGCCATTCTTTTTTTTCTGAGCCATAGTATAGGATGTTCAAATGCTGAGCGATAAAAAGGGCGACACAGCGAAGTAATAAAACAAGTAAACCCTTTGTCCAAGCACTTAGTTTAAAGTTTGGAAGGAAAGTAAAGTTACTGAACGAAAGTTTGTTTTTCAAAAAGGAAGCTCATTCATTCTTGCAAATTACTGAATGGCAAATTTTAAATATTTGATGGTCTTTTGGTCGCGGAGATGCTGGTACTCGTAATAGGTTTTTAAATCCAATTCTGGCAAGGGAAGAGCCTTGCTGTAGATGTCATCATCTTGATAGAGGATTTCTACAAAAGGGATGGCAGAAAGAGTCTCTAGCGAATACTCATAGAGTGTCGGATCATCTGTTTTGAGGTGACAGATACCTCCGGGAACTAAAAACTTGCGATAACTATCGATAAATCGGGGAGAAGTCAATCGTCGATTGATCTTGGTTTTACCCAAAAAAGGATCGGGGAAGGTGATCCATATTTCATTGATTTCGTTGGGGGCAAAGAAAAGAGCAATTTGTTCGATTCGAGTGCGAAGGAAAGCGGTATTAGACAAATTTTCCTCCAAAGCGATTTTCGCGCCCTTCCATATTCGCGCTCCTTTGATGTCTACACCGATAAAATTCCGCTCAGGGTACATTCTGGATAAACCTAGAGAATATTCTCCACGACCACAAGCTAATTCTAGTGTGATAGGTGCTTCATTTTTAAAATGTTCTTTCCCCCATTTTCCGGTCAAATCTACATCTACACCGTCCAAGCCAATCAATCCTGGGTTCTTAGGATCGAAGTTTTCGTACACATTAGGAAAGGCAAGGAGTTCGGAAAATTTTTGGAGTTTATTTCTACGACTCATTATTTGTTTTTTCAGCAATATTTAAGAAGTGATCGAATCAAAGGAAATAAAAGAATTGAGACAACAATCTTTCGATTTGAATTCGCGGGACAAATTTAAGGAAGTTGTTTAATAAAATATTGATTTTTTCCTTTCTTTGACAAAATCAATGCTTCGTCAAAGAATCACTTTAGTAGTAGATGGAATCCTTTTTTTGAAAGGCTTTAGGAATCCGTTTTTATTCGTAGTACTTCTTTTCCTTTTGCGTCCATGTAGCCAAAGGCCATTTTGGGGGTGTTGTGGGCAAAAAGGTAGCTTCCTTCGGGAGAAATTCCAATGATTCCACCAAGACCACCAACTTTTTGCTGCATCATTTGGATGCCTCTTTCTGCCGCTTCCTTAGGCGGAAAATGCGAAATCAGATCGCATACGCTTTTACTCAATAAAACTTTCATGATGGATTCTCCCCAGCCAGTAGCGGATACGGCTCCTGATTCATTGTCGGCATAGGCACCTGCGCCGGGAATTGGCGAGTCGCCAACTCGACCGACGAGTTTTCGAGGTGTTCCGCCGGTAGAAGTGGCCACGGCAAGATTTCCGTATTGGTCTAAGGCCACCGCGCCTACTGTATCTGATGGACTTTCTCCAAAGGGATGGTGTGGACGGAAATTGGGGTCTTTTTGGATGGCTTCGAAAAAGGCTAATTCTCTGGCGGTCAATAATGATTTGGGGTCTTCTTCGGGGAAATTCATCTCTCTGGCAAATTTTTGAGCTCCCTTGCCTACTAAAAAGGCATGTTCGGTTTCTTCCATGACCTTTCGGGCCACACTGACGGGGTGAAGAATGTTTTGTAAGGCGCCCACTGCTCCAAAGTCCAGATTTCGGCCATCCATAATAATAGCATCCAATTCGATTTCTCCAGCTTCATTGAGAAAGGCCCCTTTCCCGGCGTCGTAAGTCGGATTGAGTTCAAGAATCCTGACGGCTTGTTCTACTGCATCTAGTGCAGAAAGTCCATTTAGGAGTTTTGGAAAAATAGTAAGCAAGCTTTCCTTTATTCCATGCAAATGATCTTGGACTTGGTCTTCTGGAATGTTCCAAGCTCCTCCGTGTATAATCAAACGTGCTCTCATACCGACAAAAATAAAAGCTTTGGAGAGAATGGGAAATGAATTTTGCTTTACCCAGCAAAATTTTGTTGAAAAAAAGGAAAGAAGGCTTGAGTTTAGTCAAAAATAGATCCTCCTCAAGCTCCTTTGGTTCTTTACTTGATAACATAGGAATTAGCAGACTTAATTTAAAGTTTTACTTTAAGTTTAAGTATATAAGTAGCTTATATAATCGTTGTTGAGAGTGAAAAAAATAGACAATAAGGAATTGTTTTACTCAGGTCTTTTATAAATTTGATCCTCCAAAATCGTTAAACACAAAATTTCCAAAAACTGTAATAAAATTAGATAGTGGTAAGCAGAAGGGAAAATGCTTCCAGTATCAAATTAGGAAGGACAAATGCTTTGTTCGATCCTTCTATTTCGCAACCCAATTATTAAAAGATAAATTCTAGATTTTAAAAACAAACTTATTATGAGAAAACTACGCCTCCTTCCAATTGTATGCCTGACTTTTGTATTTCTTTTTTCTTCCTGTGTATCTAAGAAGAAATGGACAGAGCTGATGAATGATAAAGAGCAATTAGATATGATGTTGTCTCAAACTCAAGAGCAAGTCAAATCCCTTGAGAATGATGTAGTCACTTTAGGTGATGAGAAAACAGAATTACAAGAAGAATTCAATTCAGAGACAAGTCGATTGAATGATGCAATTAGCGGAATCCAGACCGACTTGGAGGCAGCTAAGACAAAGGCGAATGAAATGGAAGCGATGGTAGAGGGCAAGGATGCAGAGATCAGCAAATTATCTGCTGCGGTAAAAAGCCCATTCTCTCCTTATACCGCTAAAGGATTGCAGTTGACAGAGAAAGGTGGAGGTTTGTATGCCAATAGTCCTGTTAGATTTAAAAGTGGCTCTGCGAGGCTGACAAAAGATTCAAAAGCAGGACTGCAGATTATTGTAGATGTCTTAATGTCAGATCCTACGGCGCAGATGATTGTAGAGGGGCATACGGATGATGTACCGATGAAAGAAGGCGCTCCTTATGCAAGCAACAAACAATTGAGTAAGGCAAGAGCTAATGCAGTAGTGAAGACATTGGTAAAAATGGGAGTGAACCCTGTTCAATTGATTGCAGTAGGACATGGTTCTGATAAGCCGGCGATGTCTTATGAAGGTTTGGATAATAAAGAAGAGGCACGAGAATACAACAGACGTGCTGAATTTGCAGTAGTGACCAATCCGTCCGAGTTGTTCCGAATGAGCCAGGCGCTATAGTAAAAGTGAAAGCTTTTTGATGACCTGGATTTTAGCGTATCCTTATTTTGAAAAAGCCTTGCAGGAATTTCCTGCAAGGCTTTTTGACGCTATACCAGCTTTCTAGAAAGGTATTCTTAAAGAACAGCTTTTAGCATTCAATCTGCTTACTTTGTCTAGAGATTAAAATTAGACCAGTATAGTTTGAGTATGAGTGCAACAAAAAGGAAAAAGCCGATAAAAAATTTCATCATGCAATATCCTTTACCTCCTGCATCGTTGATTTGATCTGACATTTCTAATTTATTTTGATTTTGTTACGCAAAGAAAATGAAAATAAATGGTAACCGCAAAGACTTGAGTAAAAGAGCACAATAATTTATAGGTAATGATGGTCTCTTTTTTCTCAAGAACGCCCTAAAAAAGCATCTTGGTTAGGAGAATCTTTAGTTTTACAAACCGCATTGCTTGGCCATCCATTCTTTTTCCTCCGCATTTAGCCTTGGTGCCAATTCTTCGTATACTTTCTTGTGATACGTTTCCAGCCATTCCTTTTCAGAAGCATTTAACAGTTGTTCCTCAATAAGGTTTAAATCTATAGGGAAAAGAGTAAGCTTTTGAAATTCCAAAAACTGCCCATACTCCGTTTGCTTATATTCTTTACAAAGAATTAAGTTTTCAATCCGAATCCCATATTCTTCTGTTTGGTAAAAACCAGGTTCATTGGAAGTAAACATTCCTATCTGAAAAGGAGTAGATACTTTTTTGCTGGTACCTCCATTAATGGATTGCGGACCTTCATGTACATTCAGTAAAAAGCCGACTCCATGCCCCGTTCCATGCCCATAGTTGAGCCCTTTTTCCCAAAGATGCTGACGAGCGAGGACATCCATCTGATTGCCTCTGGTGCCCTTGGGGAATTTTAATTTCGCCAAGCCAATGTGTCCTTTTAGCACAAGTGTAAAGTGTTCCTTCTGCTCTGCGCTTGGGATGCCGAGGGCAGTGGTTCGCGTAATGTCGGTTGTTCCTTGCAGGTATTGTCCTCCAGAATCCAGCAGTAATATTCCTTCTGGCTTTATCATGGAGCATTGATCTGCCGTTGGGCGATAATGAACAATGGCGCCATTGCCTGCATAACCAACAATTGCAGGAAAGCTTTCTCCTTGATAATCGCCTTGTTCTCGTCGAAAGTGATCCAATTTCTCCCCAACTTCAAACTCTGGAAGTGTTCTATGTTTTAATTCTTTTTCAATCCAGCGGTACAATCGGGTTAAGGCGATGCCATCTTTAATCATGGCTTCTTTGATATGCGAAATTTCTGTTTCATTTTTGATGCTTCGCATGAGCAAAGAAGGATTGGCTTCCTCAATGGTCTGTACTGCATTTAGACATTCGATTGTGCGAATGTTTGTGGTGGATGGGTCGATTAAGATTTTGGTATCCTTATCGAGTTGTTGAAGAAAATTATGTAATTCTTGGTAGGGTTTGAGGAGAATTCCGTCTACTTCCAGAGCCGCCTTTAAGTCTGCACTAATTTTGATTTGATCTACAAACAAATAAGCATTAGTGAGGCCTATGTGTAAATAGGAAATCAAGACTGGGTTGAAATCGATATCCGTAGAGCGAATATTGAGAATCCAGGCAATGTCTCCCAATTCAGAGAGCAGGTGATCACTTGCTCCAAAGTCGTTCATGATTTTTCGGATACGACCCAGTTTTAGCGCGCGTGATTCCCCTGTAAAATGATCTTCCAATAAGAAGGCTTTGGTGCTGGGGAGTGCTGGTCGGTCGGTCCAAATGACAGAAAAAAGATCAAGGCTGAGATTGATACGGATTTCTTTTCCTTGCAAGGCTTGTGTCAGACCTTGAATTTGTCGCTTGGAAAAAAGGCTACCGTCACAGCCAATTTGACTACCAGGCGGAAGATAGTCTTCAAGCCATTCAATATACTCTGGAGTGTGAGGAACTCTAAGTTTGTGTAGCTCTACCTCACTATTCTTTAATTCTTGGTTGGCTTGGATAAAGTATCTGGAGTCTGTCCAAAGTCCAGCGTGATCGGGAGTGACGATCACCAGGCCTGTAGAACCGGTAAAGCCAGATATCCACTCTCGGCTTTTCCAATGGCCAGCTGCATACTCACTTTGATGAGGATCGCTGCTAGGAATCAAATAAGCGGCTAGATTGTTTAATGCCAACTGCTCTCTTAGGGCTTTGATTCTATTATTTACGGTCATATTTGAGGTCCTAATTGATTATTAAAGACGAAAATTAAGAATAAAGATTGAAATTCCGGATTTGTGTCACTCTTTTGAATGTCGCCTTGACGGGGAAATAAAAATAAGCTTTCCTAAAATAGGAAGTGAAGTGGTGTTTTTACCCAATTCATATTTTTATTTTAAATATAAATAATCAATTAATTCAAGGATTTGGCACTTTTTTTGCTATAAAAGCGGCCTTGCCACTGGACATATTAAACTATTTGATTTATATTGGCTCTGTAAGGTTCCTCGAATATGTGTCTTAGGGTATTAAGCCTGTCACATTTTTCAAAAAACCTTCAAACAAAGGTCGTAAAAAAAAACCGTGATTAGTAAGAACAAATTATAATATCCATCTAAGTTTTCATGATTACAGCTATCCCGAAAAAGAAGACTATCTGAAAAAAATATTTACAAACAAAAGAGAAAACCCAGAACAGATCCATGCTGAAGCAGAATTTAAGCCACAGACTCCTCCAGAAACTGTCCCCGCAACAGATTCAACTCATGAAACTGCTGCAAATACCGACAGCGACCCTGGAGCAAAGAATTAAGGAAGAACTAGAAGCCAATCCGGCTCTGGATGAAGGGGAAGAGAATGAAGAGAAAGAAACGGAGACGGACACGGAAGCAGAAGAAGCTAAGTTCGCTGAAACAGAAGCAGATCAGAGTGAGGAATCTCGCGATGACGAATTTGAATTGGATGATTACATCAATGAATACATCGAAGATGATCCATCTAGTTACAAATTGAAAACCGAAAATTTTGCGGCTGACGACGAAGATAAGTCGATCCCCATTGCCGTTCAGGATACTTTTCATGAGTATTTGGAAACCCAGTTGGGAATGCTCAAATTACAAGATGAGAGAGAAATTAAAATCGCCAATCAGATTATTGGAAGTATTGATGATGATGGCTATTTGAGAAGAGACCCGATTGCGATTATTGATGATTTGATGTTTGCACAAAATATCGTTTCCTCCGAAACAGAAATTTACTTTCTACTTTCTAAAATACAAAAATTTGATCCACCAGGAGTAGGAGCAAGAGACTTGCAAGAAAGTCTTACGCTACAATTGCGCAATAAACTGGAGGCGGAAGATAGTAAACACGATGATGATGATTTGCACAACATCGCCTTGGCCTTGAGAATCATCAAAGAGTATTTCAATGAGTTTTCTAAAAAGCACTACCAGAAGCTACAACGTTATTTGAGCATTAGTGAATTAGAACTTAAAAATGCAATCGAACAAATACTAAAACTAAATCCAAAGCCCGCGAGTGGTTATAAAGGAAGTGGAAGTAGTACGATTCACTATATCGTTCCTGATTTTACGATCGTTAATCGCGACGGAGAATTGGACCTGACGCTGAACTCTCGAAACGCACCTGACCTCAGAATCAATGAGCATTATAAAGACATGCTCAAAACGTATAAGGTCAATAAGAAAAATAAAAAAACAGGTCGACAAGAAAAAGAGGCGGTGCTTTTTATCAAGCAAAAAATCGACTCTGCCAAATGGTTTATTGATGCCATTCGACAAAGACAGCAAACGATGTACAAAACGATGTACTCGATTATGCAATACCAATATGACTTTTTCCGAACGGGAGATCAAAAAACTTTGCGGCCAATGATCCTCAAAGATATTGCAGACATTACTGGTCTGGATATCTCTACCGTTTCTCGGGTAGCGAATAGCAAATTTGTACAAACCGAATTTGGGACCAAGCGACTCAAAGACTTTTTCTCAGAATCTTTACAAACCAGTTCTGGAGAAGAGGTGTCGACCTTAGAGGTGAAAAAAATATTGACAGATATCATTGGAGAGGAGCATAAGAAAAAACCATTTTCTGACGAAAAGTTGAAAAACTTGCTTCGAGAGAAAGGTTATGAAATTGCCCGACGAACGGTTGCTAAATACCGCGAGCAATTGAATATTCCAGTGGCAAGATTGCGTAAAGAATTGTAAGTCAATTCGTATTAGATAGAGCAATACAAAGGTCATCCCGAATTTTGGAAAATCCAGAATTCGGGATTTCTGTTTATAAAGCTTATCGTTAAGCTTCGTCTTTTGCAAGATCCAAAGCAGCTAGAATGATACTACATGCTTTTCGTATTTCTTGTACGGTGATAATCAAAGGCGGAGCAATTCGCAGACTGCGATCATTGAATAAAAACCAATCGGTAATCAACCCATTTTCGATGCAGGTTTTAATCACTTTTTGTACCTGATCAAAATCTTTTAACTCTACCGCCATCATCAACCCCGCACTACGCACATCTCGAATCAAAGGGTGTTGGAGCAATTCCAAAAAGAGGGCTTCTTTTTTCGGAACCTGAGCAATCAAATCACTTTCAGTCAATACCCGCAAAGTAGCCAAAGCTGCGGCACAAGAAACCGGATGCCCACCAAATGTAGTGATGTGTCCCAAGATTGGATCAAAAGAGAAAACCTTCATTACCTCCGCAGAAGCAATAAAAGCACCTATCGGCATACCGCCGCCGAGTCCTTTTGCCAAAAGCAAAACATCAGGGACAATACCGTATTGCTCAAACGCAAATAGACTTCCCGTCCGTCCCATTCCCGCTTGGATTTCATCCAAAATCAATAGAGCTCCAACTTCCGTACAACGTTCTCTCAGTTTCTGTAAAAATGCTTTTTGGGGTTTGCGGACGCCCCATTCTCCTTGCACCGTTTCTATAATAACTGCCGCCGTTTTTTTACTGATTTTCTGCAAACAAAATTCACAATTGAAATCAATGTGGCGAATGCCTGGGAGTAGTGGTCGAAATCCCTGCGTCAATTCTTCATTGTTCATCAGACTAATGGCTCCTTGAGTACTGCCGTGATAAGCATTGATACAAGAAATGATTTCGTAGCGACCCGTATAACGTTTGGCTAATTTCATAGCTCCTTCGGTCGCTTCTGTTCCGGAGTTGACGAAGTAAACAGAGTCCAGATTGTCGGGTAAATTCTGAGCCAGCAATTGCGCCAATTCTACTTGCGGAGAAAGTACATACTCGCCATAAACCATGGTGTGCAAATAGCGCTGACTTTGTTGCTGAATGGCCGCAACAACCTCTGGGTGACAATGCCCCAAACCACTTACTCCAATCCCGGAGATAAGATCGATGTATGCTTTTCCGGTTTCATCAAAAAGGTAAATGCCTTCTGCTCGATCTACTTGTAGGAGCAAAGGAAAAGCACTAGTTGGTGCTAAATGTTGGAGGAATAGCTGACGGAGTGATGGCATTTTTTTATTTTGCAGAAGAAAATTGGAAAATAGAATTAGGAAACAGATTAGAATCAACTCTGTTTTACAAAAGTAATAAAAACAATATGCCTTACCTTACTCCAGCCCAAATTGAATCTTTTCAAACAAATGGCTATTTGATAATCCCTGACTTTATTGATGCTGAGACGATCAAAGCAATGAAGGCTGGCGCTTCCGAAATCCTTGATGCCTTGACTTTGGAGGAATTGAAAATTTTTACAACAGAAAATCAAAGTGATGTCCTGGATCATTATTTTCTGGAAAGTGCAGAAAAGGTTCGTTGTTTTTTTGAAGAAGAAGCTTTTGATGAAAATGGAGATTTGAAGACCGAAAAACATTTGGCGATCAATAAAATTGGACATG
The DNA here is from genome assembly GCA_938015925.1 of uncultured Saprospiraceae bacterium. Taxonomy (GTDB): domain Bacteria; phylum Bacteroidota; class Bacteroidia; order Chitinophagales; family Saprospiraceae; genus CALLVY01. The sequence goes on along the minus strand of CALLVY010000162.1, from coordinate 38,672 downwards.
CTCTTCATGATAGAATTCCGGTGTTTGAGGAATATTCTTATCAGGCAAAATTTTTAGCATTGGCTCAGGATTTGGGTTTAAGTCAACCGCAAATTGTACAAAGTCAATATATTTTCAAACAAGCCAAAATAGGAGCGAAGGTAAATCCACATACGGATTCAACTTTTATTTACACGACTCCTTATTCTTGTTTGGGGGCCTGGGTAGCTTTGGAAGCTGCAAGTGTAGAGAATGGCTGTCTTAGTTTTATTCCAGGTTCGCATAAAAAGTACCCTTTGCAAGAGCAATATATTCGGAATGCGGAGGGGACAGGAACAACATTTGTAAAAACTTCCGCAGAGCGAGTCGAATGGCCAGTGGAAGAATTGATTCCAGTAGAAGTACCTGCGGGGACTTTGGTTTTGCTTAGTGGGGAAGTGATTCATGCAAGTTCTGCGAATCGCTCGGAGCGTTCGAGGCAATCTTATATCCTTCATCTGGTAGATGCTCAGTGTGAATGGTCTGCGCAAAATTGGCTACAACGTCCTCCAGATTCCCCTTTTCGCGATATGAGAATGGTCGTTTCCCAACATTAGCCTAAAAAAGAAAGACTTAGGACATCCTTTTTTGATATTTTGTCGTTTAGTTTTGAAAGGTCTTCCAGTTAAGGTCGTTTATTACGGTGCCTTGCGTCAAGAGTGTTTGAGTTGAAAATATCGAGATGACTATACGAACTTCCAGTATCATTCTTTTGCTTTTAAGCTTTCTGTCTTGTAATTCTATTACAGAACGAATGGAGGGGTATGAAGTACATGGAATCGATATTTCTCATTATCAATCTCATATTCAATGGGATGTTATTGTTGGACAAGGAGTGTCCTTTGCTTTTGCAAAAGCGACAGAAGGAAGTAGTTTGCAAGACCAACACTATTGTAATAATTGGAAAGAAATGGAACGAGTTGGCTTAAAGAAAGGAGCCTATCATTTTTTTAGACCCAAGGTATCTGTTCGATTGCAAGTTGAGAATTTTGTAGAACAAGTAGAACTGAAAGCGGGGGATTTGCCACCAGTCTTAGATGTAGAACTTACGGATGGAGCTAGTAAGATGGAAATAATAGAAGGCGTAAGAGAATGGCTTCTTTTAATAGAAGCACAATACAAGATTCGCCCCATCCTTTATTCCAATTATAATTTTTATATAGAATACCTCGCCAAAGAATTTCCAGAATACCCGGTTTGGATTGCCAGATACAGTCGCCGGAAACCTTATTTACCGAAAGGGAAAAACTGGCAATTTTGGCAATATGGCAATAAAGGCCAACTCGATGGAATAGAAGGAGATGTAGACTTAAATGTGTTTAATGGAACGCCAAAAGAATTGGAACAATGGGGAATCCCTTCCCAACAAATCCTCTCTTATAAATTCAACCAATAATTTATTTTTAAAACCAAGGCATTGTTTCTTTTGGATAAATCTTCCGAGTAATAATTGCTGGTGTAGACAATGTATAAATCCGATAGGGGATGAAAACGCCAATTGAAGCGACTATTGACGTTGATGTTTTGGGCTTGGGTATTGTATTGAAGGAAGGTGGTGAAGAAAAGGTTTCGACTAAAAGAAAGTTCTAATTGAGAACCCAATAAGGTGAAATAAGCGTCGCCATAAGTCGAAGGAAAATCTCTCAATTCCTGATAAGAAAAAGTAAAGCCCAAAACCAAATGTTGATGATAGCGATAATTGGCTGCGCCATTCAAACTAAATTTCCCACCCATAAACTCTCCGGAATACGCCACTTTCGCTTTTCCATAAAGGGCCTGTCTTTTGCCGGTATCAAACTCTATTGAAAATTTTTGATTGGGATAAATGCCTTCCTGAAAAGCCTGGTCGAGCCCATCTAAAGTGAAAGGGAAGAAAAGAATTTGAGAGTAATCAGAAAAACTTAAAGTCAAACTATTTTTATTGACAAATGCCAAGTGGAGATTCCAATCAAATTGATGCTCCTGGTATTTGAAATTCTGATCGGTATATAATTTCATTCGCAATTCCGTACCCACAAAATCTATCTCTGGATTGTTTTTGAGAAAATAGCGATAGTAACCATTGGTTCGACTTTCGATATAGCTAATGCGAATACTAGTGTCTTTGGCTTCATTGTCGTGATAGAGTCTGGGGACATAACCCATGTCTGGAATGTAATTTTTTCCAACCCCATCCAAGCCCATGAAAAGACTAAATTCCTTGGTGCGATAACGCGCCTTGGCGCTATAAGCAAAAGCATCTTTGGGTGCGCCAGGAGAAAGGCTATAGTGTAGAAAGGATTTTCCGGTGAGCTTACTATCTTTAGATCGATAGTCAAATTCAAAGCCTGCGATTTTAGAAAAATCATCCGCATCAAAATGAAGACCATCTACGGATTGACGATTGGTCAAAAAACCGGTTAGACTCGACCCAGAGAATATACTTTTTTGCAGCGTGGCTACCAGATAGTTTTGGGCACTCATCTGCTCCTCTTTTTTCTCTTTGGATTGCATATTCATCAATCCGATCTTCCAATCTTTTCCAATTTTTCCACTCAAACGACCACCGTAAAGAATGGGAACGGGTTCATTGTTTAAGGAGCCAATCCGTCGCGAAAAGAAAGGATGGATTCTGCTATTGCCTAAGTTGTTGAACAGGTCGCTATTTTCCAGAAAAAACAAACGCTTCTCAGGAAAGAATAATTCAAAGCGATTGAGATCGATGACTTGTTGGTCTACTTCTACTTGTGAAAAATCGGGATTGATCGTGAGGTCAAGATTCAAGGAAGAACTAACGCCCACTTTCATGTCCAAACCACTTAATGGATTGGTAGACCGATCGGCGTTTCCTTCCTTTTCGGCTTTAGTAGCCAGATAAGGGATGAGTGCAATGTTGTGTTGAAAGGCTGGAGGTGCGTTGGCCCAATTGAGTGTGCCCATCAAGGCGAGCGTCGACAAAGGAAATCCACGAGGAATAGGAGCCCAGGTGGATAGTTCGTTTTGCCGAACAGTACTTCGGGAAAAATTAACTTTCCACGATTTTTGAGCTTGATTGAAGCGCAGTGTTTTGAACGGAATGGCCATTTCTACCAACCAGCCATCGGCCTGTTTAGTGACTTCAGCAAACCATTGACCATCCCAGGTAAGATCTATTCCTTTGATTCCACCGTTGGGAATGATTCCGTCTCGTTGGACACCAAAAGGATTCACGCCAAAGACCAAACCGCTATTGGCGTCAGAAAAAGCATCGAGGTAAATTTCGAAAGCATCATTTTCGGACAATTCGAAATCTCGTTTGAGTGATTGTACCACAAAACTCTGTTCGCTGTTTTGTTTGCAGTAAGCAGCAATATAAAGGAAGCGTTGATCGAAGAGCATTTTTACTTCTGTTTGCTGATCGGCAATAGCTCCATTGTTTGGAAAGTGTTGTTGGAAATTGCTTGTAGCGGGCGCGTTTTGCCAAGCCACTTCGTCTAAGATCCCATCAACTTGTATAGCTTCTTGAGTAAAAGATATATTCATCTGAGGCCCTTGAGCAAAAAGAAGCATTTTGCTCAGGAACAGGAATAAAAAACCTGAAAGCCTTTTATGAAATATATTAGCCAATCTGTTTAGTTTTTACTGAAAAGTCGAGTCCAACCTAATCGAACAATCACCAGAAGACCAACAAACAAGAGGATGAAATATTGAAAAGGAATAAAAGTGATAGCGTAGATCCGGGTTTTTTCGATTACCCACAGGATAACAAAAACAGACAAGATCATCATGACCAAGCCAGATAGTTTTCCAAAGCCAGGAATGCGATCCAAGGCTACATTTTTTTGAATCAATAAAAGGGTAACCACCATCGAGAGGATGGGAAGAATTTGCGTATAAACATCGGTCTGCAGAATGCTCCTTCTTTCGAAAATGAAGAAGTAAACGTTTAGGGTGATCGCAAAAATTCCTGGAATAGCAATCAGGTAAATCAACGTAGAGTACAAAATACTCCAGGGAGAAATATGGCCTTCTCCTTTTCCCAAAATTCCTGCAATCAAAGCAGTGATGGGAATCAGGCCAAAATAAGCCAAAATGATGGATGGATTCTCCGATAATAGATTAAAAAACTCTTGGAGGGTCATAAGTCGATAGTTGAATTTTTAGGTACTTTGACTGATGCGAACACGGTAAAATCAAAGAACCAATTTTGTTAGTAATGTAAATTGGAAATGTTGAGTAAAAATGAGTTTTAAGTTTAAGCAAGTACGAAGTATTTTATCTTGAAACAGGTGGTTTTAAATGTGATTAAAACAGACCTCTTATATGCCAGATTTTATGCAAAAATGGCGCCAAGCGAGTATTATATCTTCGAAAATAAAATATATGTATTAGGCTGAGGAAGGCTAGAGCTTAGCTTAACAAGGGACAGGTGATTTCTTTAAGAAGAAAGTTCGTAGAAAAGGGACCCTAATTTAGAGATGCAGGGCTCTTCGAAATAGCTTATGATTGGCAGAAAAGTGGTAAAATCAGGAAGGAGAAGCGGTTTTGATGACTTTTTAAGTTCTATTTTACAAGCAGGTCAAAAAAAACAGGATGCCTTTTGGAAGGAACATCCTGTTTCTTTATGGAAAATTTTATGCTTAGAGATCCATCAATAATTTTACAGGATCTTCCAATAGTTTTTTCACTTTTACCAAGAAGGTAACGGATGTACTTCCATCAATAACCCGGTGATCGTAAGACAAAGCCAAGTACATCATTGGTCGGATTTCTACCTGCCCATTGACGGCCATCGGCCTTTGCTGAATGGTATGCATTCCCAAAATCGCCGATTGTGGCTCGTTTAGAATAGGCGTACTCATCATAGAACCAAACACACCTCCGTTGGTGATGGTAAAGGTACCTCCGCTCATCTCGTCAAGCGTTAACTTACCTTCTCTGGCTTTTACTGCCAATGCTTTTATCTTCAGTTCGATTTCGTGAAAATTCAAAGATTCTACATTGTGAACTGGAGGAACAACTAATCCATTGGGAGTAGAAATCGCAATAGAAATATCAGCATAATCGTGATAAACCAATTCGTCTCCTTGCAATTGTGCATTTACATCTGGCATCTCCATCAAGGTTTTGGCACATGCCTTCGCAAAAAGAGACATAAAACCTAGTTTGGTACCATACTTAGCCACAAATTCTTCCTGGTATTTTTTACGCAAAGCCATTATTGCTGTAAGATCCACCTCGTTGAAGTTAGTCAACATGGCCGTTGTGTTTTTGGCAGAAACCAATCTTTTGGCGATGGTTCGACGCATCCGGCTCATCTTTTTGCGAGAAGTTTCTCGGCTAAAATTGCTGGCGATTACTGGTTGCGGAGCAGGAGTGCTTGCTTTTGCCGCAGGTGCAGGAGCTGCTTTTTTGGCGCTACTTGCTGCCAGAACATCTCCTTTGGTAATTCTTCCGTCTTTGCCAGTGGCTTTGACATCTGCTGTGCCGAGACCATTCTCTTTCATCAGTTTGGCTGCAGCTGGAGATGGATGACCATTGGCATAGCTTTTACTTTCAACAGCAACCGGCGCGGCTGCGCTTTCTGCTACCACGGCTTTTGCTTCTTCTTTTGCTGCGGGGGGAGTACTCTCTCCACCAGCAGGAGCGGCTACGCTCGTATCTATTTTGGCTACCAGGGCACCGATCTCCAAATCATCACCTTCACTGGCGACAAAGATCAATTTTCCAGCTTTTTCTGCTGGAAACTCCAGGGTAGCTTTATCTGATTCAAATTCGCAGATGGGCTCATCGATATTGATATACTCTCCATTGCCTTTTAGCCATTGAGAGAGGGTGACTTCTGTGATGGATTCTCCGATGGGTGGAACCCGCATTTCAACGATACTCATTGGTTTTGTTTTTAAGAACTGAGTTGAAAGAGATTATTTAGTGCTGTTAAAAGAATAGGTTCTTTTTTGAGCTTGCCTTTGCCAGCAGGCCGATTTTTCATTTAACTCAAAACTACCTTCTTTTCAAGTCGTTTAGTAAGTCGTTTAGTTAATTGAAGAACGTCGAACTTATTTTTCAACCTTACTGTCCTCTTAGTACGAGGAACTTTAATTGAGACAAAGTTATTGATTTTTAACAACTTCGAGATCAAATAGTTTGCTGAATTTTACGCCCAACTTATTACCTAACGGAAATAGGATAATTAAAGACCGAAATTCTGGCTTTTCTATCCTCATCTCCTTCACTGGAAATAAAAAGGGTGCCGTCTTTATCAATTACGATTCCTTCCGGCTGTGGATGCACTTTTTTGCTCAATTTTTCAATGTGGAGCAGTTTTCCCTCGGGAGAAAGCACAAATAGCGTTTTTCCTTTGGAAGAACAAATATAATAATTGCCATCAAGCGGATGAATGGCCATGGCAGAAGGGTGACACTCGATTTTCTTAGGAGCTAGTTCTTCTGTACTGCCATCCTTCTTTGTTTTGATAAGCGGAGGATGCGTTTCAAAATAAGTGAGAATCTCCTGCTGATCGAAAATCACGACAGGAATACTATCAAAAACCATCGAATCCAATTGAAAGGCATAAATGGCTTTGGCAAATTGGGTTTCTTCTTCCAGCGCATCAGGTTGACCTTTACATGCCAATAGCAGTGCATTGCTTTTGGAGTCATAAGTGAGTCCTTCTACATCAAATTCTTTGTTTAATGGGGTTTTATATTTGGTGATCACCCTGGATTCTTGTCCTGCATCTTTAACGGCATAAATTTTTCCAGAACTTTTGACGATATAGACATCCGCCCCGACCATTTCGATTCCTTCGTAATCTCCGGTTTTTCCAAATGGAATCGTTTCTTCTACCTCACCAGTAGCCTTGTTGATCAAAAAGACAATGCCATCTTCGTCTTGAACGGCCACAAGATATTGCGGATTATCGGAAAGGCTTAAGCCTGAAATTTCAACTAATTTATTGGGAAGTTTAAATACCTTGTCCGGTTCTTGGAGCGTGTAAGGAAATTGGAAATTTGCTTGCTTTTTTTCCTTGGATGAATTTAATTCTCCTGTTGTTCGCTGTCCAAGACTACATTGAGTATGGCCCAAGAAAAAGACCAAAAGGAGTAAGCCATGAAAAAACCTGGAATGTATTTGCTTCATGTTTTAATAAACGTTTAGGATTGGGCGGTGTTGCATCAGGTGGAATTTTCTTCGTGTATCGGACAGAGAAAAGGGGCCCTGGCTTTAGATTGAATGTCATCAACTTAGGAAGCACACTACTTTTTTAATTTCATTTAGAAGGAATAAGTTATGGGTGACCCAGGAAGCCGCTCAAAGCGGCATCCTGGGTTTTCAACAAGAAAAAAACGCTTAAGTTGATACCATTCGGCTTTAAATTGCTCTTAAGTTCCTTGCTTTTGCAGAAGATCGATCTTTACCTGAAAACTATATTTTGGTGTGTTCTGATACAATTGCTGATATAATTTTAGGGCGGTATCTCGGTATTCTTCGATCTCTGGATTCATACGGAAGAGTTCGAAATAAATATCGGCCCGATGATCGACTTCAATGTCTTCATAGAGCATAGGCAATAGAATGGCCCTAGCTGCTGAAGTTTCTTCAAAGTGATTTTTTAAACGTGCTTTTAGTAAGATAGACTGAAATAGTAAATCAGGATTTCCCAGAGCTTCTGCAATTGCATTAGCTTCGTCTTGTATTTTTAAAGCTTCTTCTGGAAGCCCCATTTTTTCATAGACCTCGCTTTTTTCTACCAAACTAAAACCCAAAACCAATTGATTGGAAATTCTCCGCGCGATTTCAATGGCCTGATCATAATGGAAAATCGCCTTGTCATAATCCCCTCTAAAAGTATAAATGTCTCCAAGGTTATTGGCTGATTTGGCAATGCCTTTTTGATAATTCAGTTCCTGACTCAATTGAATGGCTTTTTCCAGATAGTCTTTCGCCAAATCAAATTCGCCTTCTACCGCACGCAATTCTCCTAAAAGGCCAAGTGCAATAGCGATTCCCTGTTTGTCTCCAATTTCTTCGCAAATTTTTAAATCCGTCAGAAAGTTTTCCAAAGATTTGGCATAATCTCCTTGTTGTTGATACACACTACCAATGCAACCTATGGCAATAGAGGTCAATTGTTTGTTGCCCAATTCTTCTGCATGCATTAGGCCCTTTTGATAACTTTTTAAAGCTTTGTCATAATCTCCTTTCTCAAAGTAAACAATCCCCATATTGGTATACAAGGAAGCCATGCCTTGTTTGTCATTACGGCGCTTAGCATTTTGCAATTCTTCCAATTGTACCTCAATACCTTCTTCAAATTTTCCTTGATTCATATAGGCCAAGCCAAGGTGCGAAACGATATTGGCCTGAGAAATATTCATTTTTTCCGTACGGCTGTATTTTAGACTTTTGTAGAAAAAATTATTTGCTTTCTCGTAATTTCCTTGTCGGAAATAAAGATTCCCCAAATTGCCATTGACTTTAGTAATGCCAATATTATCACTGATCTGTTCGAAAAGTTGTCGAGCTAGTTCGAAGTGTTTTTGTGCAGGTTCATAATTGCCCCGCAACATATTGATCCGGCCAAGGCGATTGTTGGCTCTGCCAATGAGTAAATGATCTTCCTCTTCATTGGCCAATTTTAGCGCAGCTCTTAAATCGATTTCACAGGTATCCCACTCTCCGATAAGTTCAAGTACTTTTGCCTTTTGCAATAGAATATCTGAGCGTTGTTTTTGATCAGAGATTTGAGGAAGTAATCGATCATAGCACTCTAAAGCTTGTTCGTTTTGGAAATTACTTCGAGCATGGTTGGCGGCCTTTTCCAGGTATTCACAGGCCTTTTCTATTTGTTCTGCCTGTTCGTAATGAAAAGCAAGATCTACGTATTTTTCTTTTAAATTTTCGGCATGTAAACGTTCTATAGCATTGGCAATAAGACCGTGCAATTCCCGGAGGCGGGTACCCATTTGCATGCTGTATACCGTCTCTCGCAAAAGCGAATGTCGGAAAATATACCGCAGTTCATTCATCGCCAACCAAATTTGTACCCGTTCGGCCGATTGTACTTGTTCTTTTAAAACGTTCTGTTGGTTGCCATTGAATTTGGTGAATTCCTTATTGGATTTCATGATTTCGGTAAGCACGGGAATATCAAATTCTCGTCCAATAACCGCTGCCGCTTTTACGGTCTCTTTTACCAAAATAGAAAGCCGATCTATTCTGGCCATCAGAATAGAACTAATCGAACCAGAGACTCTTACATTCGGATCTTTTATGACCCACTCGTTGTTTTCTTTTTTAAGGAGCTGACTTTCTGAAAAATATTCGAGAATCTGTTCGAGGTAGAACGGATTGCCATTGGTGCTTCTTTGCAAGAGTTGTAATAATTCGCTACTGACTTTTCCTCCCAGCATGCTTTCTGAAAATTGGAGCAGGCTTTCTTTCGAAAAAATATTTAAGTCCAGGTCAAATTGTTCGATATGATTTTTAAGTAAAACTTCCTCTTCAATCAATCGAGGTTTGCTGCCATCATCGAGGTAGCGGGAGGTGATCAAAATAAAAATGGGATACTTTCGAATTCGACTAACAAATTTCTTTAAGAAGTCTTTCGAACTTTTATCGAACCAATGTCCATCTTCCAATTCCAATACAATAGGGTGGAGCAGGGATTCTGCGATGATTAGGGCAGAGAGGGCTTCCAGGGTGTTTTGATATCTCCCTTTTGCGTCTAATTGACTCCAAAGAGAATTGGAATAGGGAATAGAAATAAGCGCCGCCAGAATGGATTGTGTTCTTTGCAATTCTTTGTGGATGAGATCTGAATCGGGAAGTTCTAAAGCTTCCAGTTCCTGGAGCAACTGACTATATTTTTTTTCAAAAAATACTTTATTGGTGTCGATAGAATTTTCTGAACTTTGGTGAAAATAACTTTTGAGTAAGGAGGTAAAAGGATTGAATGGTTTGCGGAGAATTTGATCTGCAGGACAACTCAACCAAGTTAGTTTTCCTTGTTGATTTAAAGCTTTTTTGACCTCATAAGCTAGCCGACTTTTTCCTATTCCAGCTTCGCCATAGAGGCAGGCAATGCCTGCAAAAGCGCCGGAGAAAATGGGTTTGGCAAACTCAATTAATTGGTTTTTATCAGATTCTCGGCCGACCATTTTATTGGTAAAACCTGCTTGGTCTTCTTGTGTTCTGCCCACTAGTTCGTAAGTAGGAATATTTCCTTTAATGCCTTTGTATTGAGTATCGCCGATAAGTGTAAAGTCGAAAGTCTTGCTTCGTGCTACCGATTCGTCCACTCGACTTAAGCCCCAATCTGCCTGGGTCATGAGTCGCGCTGCAAGATTAACCAGGTTTCCGACCACGGCATATTGGCATCTTTCATCTCCTCCCACAAAACCAGTATAAGCCAAACCACAGGAAATGCCTACTCTAAATTGTAATTGATTATTGACTTGAAGTTCTTGAGTTTCATTGTGGAGTACGGTGATGAATTCCAGGGCACGATCAATATTGTTTTCAAAAGAAACGGGTGCTCCAAAGAAAATGACCATCATTCCACCTTTGTCTCCAAAATCAATTTCTTTAAAATAGCCAGAAAAATTATCGACTAAATCCAAGGCAATACTCGCAAAGCGATTCATCATTGAATGATCTTCAATGCCTTTAAATGTGATGAATAAAGAAAGAACTTCTCGGAATTCTCCTTGCTGATTGAAATCTAAAATAGAACTGGGAAGGAATTGAGCCAATACCGACCTTTTCAAAGCAGGTAATGCTTTGGTTTCGGTTTCTTGTTCTTCAATATTTAAGTCTTCCTTTATTCGATAAAATTTATTTTTTACCAATTCCAAAACGGGCATCTCTGTTTTGGGGATGCGGTTCCATAAAAAATGATCGAAAAGAATGCCTTGATCGTCTGAAACTTCATTGGGAAGTGAGGGTTGATCTATGGCGGAACCACGGAAATAAAAACTTTTCAATTGATTGCCCACGATTCCCCATTCGACCTCACCAAAGGAAAGCCGAATTTTAATACCAATTTCAAAATCTCCAAATTTCGTTTTTTGTAAATTTTTATCGGTGAAGAGGCTTTCTAAACGCTGGGCTGTTTGGAGTAAATCTCGAGCACTTATATTGGTTTGATCTATCGGAAAGATCGCAGTAATGGCATCTCCGGCAAAATAGGGAACAAAGCCGTTTTGTTGATAAACCACCTGGACCATTAGGCCAAAGATATTATTGAGAATAAGAGACAACTGCTCTGCCCCCGAGCTGCCTCGATTCATCAAGGTCTCCGTTAGTGGCGTAAATCCCGACAGGTCGATATACATGGTATAAGCCTGAAAGTTGCCTTGCAACTTGTTCTGGAGAAATTGCTCCTGGATAAAATGTGGGATAAGATTTCTCAATACCTATTTAAATTCTTGTGATTGTGCGATAAAGCTATTGAAGTAAACTTTCGTTTACTCTGGGTTTTTGAAATCCTTTTGCTAGTACTCGTAGATAGAAAAAGGGGGCTTGCAATGTGCGTGAAAATTACGAATTAAACGCGAGAAGGACCGTTATTTTATCGCTTTTAAGGAAATCCTTTTACAGAACCTGTATTTGATTTTATTTCGATCTCCCAAGGTTTACGAATTTATGCTGTTTTTGTTTTTATGTTTAGGACATTTATAAAAATGCCTTAAAATTACTTTTGGAGCTGCATTAACCTGTTAAAAGTACTTTAATTTGAAACGAATTTCCCTAAAAGAGGTATGTATGTAAGAGTGCAAAGAAAAGCTTTCTTTGCAGGTCGTCTATCTACCTTAAACCACTAATGGTAGACTTTGTATCATCATCCGCTTTCAAAGCTTTATTTTTGTAGGCTGAGAAAAATTTATTTTTAGACCCTTTTATATGATTTTTGATTTACTGATTAAGAAAGCCTTTGTTTTGTTGATTTTAGTGAGCTGTTTGACCAATTGTTTTGGACAACTGGCGGCTAAAAAAACACTACATACCCAGCGAATAGAGGCCTTAATCAAGATAGATGGCATCTTTGATGAACCTGCCTGGCAAAAAGCCAGTCCAGCAGGAGATTTTATTCAGTTAGAACCCAAACCGGGAGTAGCTCCAAGTCAAGCTACAGAAGTAAAAGTAGTCTACGATAATAAGGCAATTTACATTGCTGCCAACCTTTTGGATGAACATCCCGATAGTATTTTAAGACAAATTGCTCAAAGAGATCAGGCAGGAATTGCGGATTATTTTGGAGTGGTCTTAGATCCTTACCAAGATGGCCAAAATGGATTGGGCTTTATCGTCACAGCAGCGGGTGTACAAATTGACATCAAATATTCTACGGCGCAGTTTTTTAGTGGCTCAGGACTTATTTTTCGGGGAGATAGTAATTGGGATGCGGTATGGGATAGTAAAGTAAGAATTAGGGAGGACGGTTGGGCTGTGGAAATGAGAATTCCTTACTCGGCTCTGCGTTTTCCAAATGTAGAAGAACACCTTTGGAATATCAATTTTGGACGGATGATTCGAAGACATCGAGAACAATCTTTTTGGAACGAGATAATACCTGAAGAATCTGGCTTATTGCGCCAATCGGGAAAACTCACAGGGATTCAAAATATCAAATCTCCTGTTCGCCTTTCTGCTACTCCTTTTATCGCACTTTATGCCGAAAACAATTTTGATAAAAGCGCCAATCCACAAAGCATCTGGGGAAAATCAATCAATGGAGGAATGGATGTAAAGTATGGGATAAATGATGCTTTTACCTTAGATCTTACCCTTATCCCGGATTTTGGAGAAGCACAATCTGATAATCAAGTACTTAATCTTTCTCCCTTTGAAATACAATTTAACGAAAACCGACCCTTTTTTACCGAAGGATTGGAGTTGTTTAGTAAAGGGAATCTATTTTATTCTCGAAGAGTTGGGGGACAGCCGATTCATTATGGCGATGTAGATGGAGACCTCAGGATGGGGCTTGACTTTGAAGGAAAGGAAGTGGCACTGGAAGAAGTGATTAGTAATCCCGTGACCACTCAATTGTACAATGCCACCAAAATATCCGGACGAACGACTAGTGGCCTAGGTTTGGGTTTGTTCAATGCTACCGCTGCCCCAAGCAAGGCGATTATAAGGAATCTCGAATCAGGAGAAGAACGCGAGTTTGAGACCAGTAGTTTGACAAACTACAATGTGATGGTCTTCGACCAAAACTTAAAAAACAATTCCTTTGTCTCTTTGGTCAATACCAATGTGTGGAGAAGCGGCGGCACCTATGATGCCAATGTAACAGGTGTAGTCTTTAACTTAAATAATAAAGCCAATTCTTATTCCTTAAGTGGTAAAGGTGCTTTGAGCCAATTGTATTACTCTGAAAATACAGATTTCGGGCATGAGATGAATATCGGGTTGGGAAAAAACAGTGGTCAGTTTAATTTCGAATTGGGTTATTCCGAAGAAAGCGATACTTATGATCGCAATGATCTAGGAATTCTATTTGCCAATAATAGTCGGGAAGTGTTTGGTAATGTGAGCTATAACATCTACCAGCCTTTTGGTGCTTTTAATAATGCGAACTTTGGCCTGTATACGCAGTACAGTCGATTGTATAAGCCCGATGAGTTTTTTAATTTTGGAATTAATCTGTGGGGAGGTTTGCAAACCAAAAATTTTATCAATTTTGGAATGTCCACTTATTTCCAGCCGGTAGAAGAATATAATTATTATCAGCCGCAAACAGATGATTTTAGTCGCTTTTATCGCATGCCTAAGTTCATCAACCTTAGAGCTTATGTTTCCACAGATTATCGAAAAAAAGTCGCGCTGGATGTTAGACCCAGAATAGGCCTTATTGATAGCAAAGGTCGAGGTAGTTTGTCTTTGGATTTTGCGCCACGTTTTCGCTTGAGCGATAAATTGTTTGTGTTGCTGGGAGCTAATGTGGAAACCGTTAAGAAAGATGAAGGTTATGTGACGACTTTGGCCGTTGATGAGAAGGAAGAAATTATCTTTGGCACCAGAGACATCCAGAGACTTTCCCTTCGAACGAATATCAACTACAATTTTACCCACAATATGAATTTCTCTTTTCGACTCAATCACAATTGGTCTACCGTCAATTATGAGTCATTCGGAGCATTGGGGCTTGATGGAGGATTAGAAGAAACAAGCTTCAATGATTTTTCAGACATCAATTTCAATGCCTTTAATATCGACGCGATTTACCGCTGGCGCTTCGCTCCTGGGAGTGATCTTTTTGTGGTTTGGAAAAATGCTATTTTGGAAGAAAGTGAAATTAATAAAATTAGTTTTTCACAAAATATCAATCGCCTGTTTGATCAAGCTCAAAGAAATAGCTTTTCATTAAAGTTGGTTTACTTTCTAGATTACCTCAATATTGTCCAGCCAAAAGGGAAACCTCTTTAGCTTGAAGTAATTCACAGAATTGCTTTCTTTTATAAACAACTCATTTGCTAAATAAAGCATCAATTCATTTTAAACAACTTCACTTTATTGAAAAGTAGGTTAATTTTTCCAAACATAAGCAAAATTACTTTGGATTGGTGGTAGCACTGTCTATATTCGTTAACAACTCCTTTTCCAAGAGTTGAAATTTGTTAGTTATGAGTCCAATAAAAAATCTAAAAGTTTGCACCTACGTGCAAACCATTCTTTGTATCAGTTCTTTTTTCCTTATGTTACAAACCACAAAAGCCCAAGATAATTTATCCTATCAGTTGCCAGATCCAACGGTTGTCAACTTGATCGATGCTGCACCAACCCCAGTGGCAAGTATTAGTCCCGACGGAAATAGGATTTTGATGTTGTTTCGACCAAGTCTACCTTCTTTGGAAGAAGTCGCACAGGAAGAGCTTCGCCTCGCAGGACTGCGGATCAATCCAAAAACCAATAGTTCGAGCCGCGCTTTTTATTACAACAACCTAAAACTTAAAACAATAGGTGCTGGCGAAGAGTTGGCTTTTTCCGGTCTTCCCGAAAATTTACAAATCGAAAATGTAAGCTGGGCCCCCGATGGAAGCAAAATTGCATTTACCTTGACCAAAGAAGATGGTTTGGAACTTTGGGTAGCAGAAGTGGATTCGCGCAAGGCGCGCCGCTTGAGTTTACCTCTGATCAATGATGCGATGCCCGGTTTGCCTTATCGATGGTTTTCAGATAGTGAAAATATCCTTTTCAAAACCATCGCAGATAAAAGAGGACCTGCTCCAAAAGAGGCATTGGTTCCGGTTGGGCCAGTTATTCAGGAAAATCTTGGTGCTTCTGCACCCGTTAGAACGTATCAGGATTTATTGAAAAATGCACATGATGAAGCCTTGTTTGAATATTATACCACCTCCCAATTGTATCTCGTAAATTTATTGACGAATGAATATTTGAAATTCGGAGAACCAGGAATTGTTAGTAATTTCAGTACCTCTCCTGATGGCCAATACCTGTTTGTGATGAATAAGGAAAAGCCTTTTTCTTATGTAGTGCCCCAAGGTCGTTTTGCTTTTTCTTTAAATGTTTTTAGTCGTACGGGGGATCATATTCGCGAAATTGCGAATGCTCCGGTAGCCGAAAATATCCCAAAAGGATTCGGAGCGGTAAGTGATCATGCGCGATCTTTTGCCTGGCGGTCGGATGCTCCGGCAACTTTGGTTTGGGTCGAAGCTCAAGATGGTGGAGATCCTAAAAAGGAAGTGGCTATCCGAGACCGAATGTACTATCTGGAAGCGCCTTTTGATGCTGAAAAACCAACTGCCGGAATCGAATTTAAATTGCGCTATGGAGGAGTAACTTGGGGAACAGGAGATTTGGCGATCGCTTATGAATGGTGGTTGGCCAATCGACAAATAATGACAAGTACCTGGCAACCGGATAATATCAAAGCGGGCAAAACTTTATTGTCAGATCGTTCTTGGGAAGATCGATACAATGACCCAGGGGATTTTGAAACAGCTCCCAATGAATATGGTCGAAGAGTATTGCTTACAAAAGACGAAGGCAAAACCTTATACCTTAAAGGGCAGGGAGCCTCTGAAGAAGGCAACCGACCTTTCTTGGATGAGTTTGATGTGACCAGCAAAAAAAGTAAAAGACTTTGGCGTTCTGAAGCACCTTATTACGAAAGATTGATTGCTATTTTAAATATAGAAGAGGGGATACTTCTGACTCGACGAGAGTCGAATGAAGAACCTGCGAATTATTTTTTACGAAACCTAAAAACTAAAAAAATCAATCGCATTACGCAGATTGAAAATCCTTATCTGGCCTTGGATGGTGTAAAGAAAGAATTGATCAAATATCAAAGAGCTGATGGGGTAGAGCTGACTGGAAACCTCTACCTCCCAAAGGGGTATAATCCGAAGAAAGATGGCCGCTTACCTGTTTTGATGTGGGCATATCCTCGAGAGTTTAAAAGTGCAGATGCTGCTGGTCAGGTCAAAGATTCTCCTTACGAATTTATTCGGATTGGTTGGTGGTCTCCGATTTTTTGGGTGACTAGAGGTTACGCTGTTTTTGATGATTTTGGCATGCCAATCATAGGAGAAGGAGAAGAAGAACCGAATGAAACCTTTATCGAACAATTGAGCGATGGAGCCGAAGCTGCGGTGAAGAAACTGGAAAAAATGGGTGTTGCGGATGTCGATCGCTTGGCAGTTGGTGGGCATTCTTATGGCGCTTTTATGACGGCCAATTTATTGGCGCATACCGATTTGTTTGCCGCAGGTATTGCACGTAGCGGAGCTTATAATCGAACCCTAACCCCTTTTGGATTTCAGTCAGAAGAGCGTACTTTTTGGGAAGCTCCAGAAACTTATTTCAAGATGTCTCCATTTGTTTCGGCCAATAAAATTGAAGCTCCGCTCTTAATGATTCATGGAGAAGCAGATAATAATTCTGGAACTTACCCTATGCAAAGCGAACGGATGTATGGTGCCATGAAAGGCCATGGTGCTATAGTGCGCTTAGTAATGTTGCCTCACGAAAGCCATAGTTACCGCGCTCGCGAATCGGTCATGCACATGCTCTGGGAAATGTCGGAATGGTTAGATACTTATGTGAAGAATAAGAAATAGACAAACCTATATCTCAGAGGTTAAAATGCATTTTACGTCACGATAAAGTGACAAAATGATAAATCAAGATAGCTAGATCCTTTAATCGGGTCTGGCTATCTTTGTAAGTAAACTATTCTCCTGCCTTTCTTTGTCGATTTAACCCTCCGTCTTAAGCCAGCAGTTTTGAGAGGATGCCTCCCGTCCATTTGCAACATAAGCTATAAAAAAGAGTAAAACATATAAGTTTTCTGAATATAAAAATTTCCGAAAAATGGAGAGCCTTGCGTCTTTAGTCTACAATAGCATTGTATTATCTGGGTTTTCCCGCTAATAAAATAGGTTAAACGCATCAAAACGGCTGATACCTAATTTCAACCCACAACTTTAGTTGTGGGAGATAGAATTAGTCTTTGGAACAACCGTTTTAACGGTTTTAAATATTAATGGACTTGAGAAAAACGGTTGAAACCGTTTAATGCTATTTTCATTTATCCACCCACAACTAAAGTTGTGGGGTAATATTTTGGTGCGTTTAACCTACTAATAAAATGCTTATCTGGGTTAATGGATTTGGCTTTTCCTACCGTTTATATGGTAAAATTTTAAATTAATGACACTTAAACACAAAATCATTGCCAGTAGTACGTTTGTAGCAATTCTGGCAGCAGTGGCAGGAATGATGAGTTATCAAAGGTCTCAAAGTGTGGAGTATAGTTATACCGAGAAAGTGGAAGAATGGCATCAGGAGTCTCTGGTTTTGGAGGAGATACAAGCAGTTTTAACTTCTTCACAAATTGAAATGATGAAGGGGATCAATGCTACTGGAAACGGAATTGGTGA
The DNA here is from genome assembly GCA_938015925.1 of uncultured Saprospiraceae bacterium. Classification (GTDB taxonomy): domain Bacteria; phylum Bacteroidota; class Bacteroidia; order Chitinophagales; family Saprospiraceae; genus CALLVY01. The sequence continues at coordinate 20,778 of CALLVY010000162.1, read as the reverse complement.
TCCAAAAGGAAAAATAGAAGAATTACATGAGCAGATTACTCGCTTTGGAGCATTAGGTGAACGCCAGGAGAAAGTGGCCAATGAATTGATGAGTTCCTTTTCTAAGTTGCTTGGTGTAGAAAAATCTTTACAAAGTCATTCTACAGGATCATCCGATAACAAAGCAGAGGTTTGGAAAGAGGTCGATCAAATACGACTAGAGATGACCGGAACGCTGCTAGCAGCAAAAGCTGCCGGGATGGAAGAGTGTCAGATAGAAGGAAGAGAGATTGAAGGAGTCTATCAGCAAATTTTGAGTTGGATATCCTGGGCAAGTTTTTCGATATTCTTATGTGCTATTGTTTTTGGGCAGATTATCGCGAGAGATTTGTCGAAGGCGATAGATTATTTGAAGCTGAGAGCGCAGCGTTTATCAGAAGGCGATTACTCTCAACAGGAAGGCTTGACGCGTTCAGATGAATTTGGTAAGTTGAGTGTGTCTTTCAATGACCTGGCAGAGGATTTACAAAAATCCGAAATCATTACCAATCAAAATAAGCAACTGGAAGATCTCAACAAGCGCTTGAAAAATAAAAATGATTCGTTGGATAGTTTTGTCTATCGCGTTTCTCACGACCTAAAAGCTCCGGTTATTAATATCCAATCTTTATTGAAGGTGGTCAATAGTCAGGTTTACAAAATGGACAATCCTGTTTTAACGAGAACTACTTTCTTTTTGGGAAAAACGACAGAGAAACTTAAACAAACCATTTATGATTTATTGGAAGTATCGAGGATTGAGGAGCATTTGAAAAGCAGCAAAGAACAAAATTCGATCAAAACAATGGTCGACCAAATTGTAGAGGATAAAATGATGCTTATCGAGGAAGCTGGAGTGACGATTACTCAGGACTTTGAAGAAGCTTCGCAGATCTATTTTTCTAAAACGAACTTAAAAAGCATCTTGAACAATACGATTGACAATGCCATAAAATACCATTCCCCGGATAGACCCTCAAAGGTTGCACTTAAAACGGAAGTTGCAGATGATTACGTTTGTTTTTCTATTACCGACAATGGTTTGGGGATCGATTTGAAAAGACAGGAAAAGAAAATGTTTGGGATGTTTAATCGTTTTCACAATCATGTAGAAGGTTCTGGAGTAGGATTGTATATCGTTAAGAAATTAATGGACGAGAATGAAGGGAAAGTAGAAATTCTAAGTGAAGTGGATAAAGGAACAACTATCAAATTATATTTTTTAATAGAAGGAAAGGGAGATGAAAGGAGGATGAAAAAGGAGAAGGAAGAACTGGTTTAGGTCAATAAAAAGAGTTGCCATGCAGATTAGTAAACAGATTTCCATTTCTATTTTTGTGATTGCTACAATGATTTTGATCATCAGTATCTTTGCTTGGTTTATCACTACAAAAGATATGGGGCGAATGCATTCTTCGATCAAAACAGTCAATCATAATTTGCACTTGATGAATGATTTGCAAAAGTCTATTCAAAACGTGAGCGAAGGAGTTTTTGACCAAAAAAAAAACTTGGACTAAAAGCAGAAATAGAAAAATTTAGTGGATTGGTAGAGCAAATGGATCTTCCCAAAGAACATTTGAAGCTGGAGCAAATAGTAGCAATAGAAAATGAATATTTACTGCTGTTACAATCGAAGAGTGATTTTAAAGAAGGAGAGAAGATCGCGAAACTACAATCGATTGGAACTAAACAATCTAATTATCTGAAGCATTTAAGGACAATTGAAAAGGAACATTTTACGACAGATGTTACCATGATCGCTGATCGGATAGGAATGGCAAGAATAGGCTCCTTGGTCCTTTCTTTGATTTTCTTTTGTGTCGTGATCTATGTAGGCTACTTTCTGAAAAACAGACTAGATAATTCTGTTTTGGAATTGAAAAAAGCTGCGAATGCCATCGAAAATGGAAACTATTCCCAAAAAGTTTCTTTTAAAGGAAATACCGAATTTTCCATCTTAGGAAAAAGCTTAAATCAATTGGCCAGTAGAGCCAAGCAAGCAGAAATAATAGAAAAACAAAATGAACAGTTAGAAGATTTGAACAGGGAATTAAAACTTAAAAACGATTCCCTGGATTCTTTTGTATACCGTGTTTCCCATGATTTAAAAGCTCCGGTCATCAATATCCAATCCTTACTGACAATCATCAATAAACAAGTGATCAACATAGACGATGAAATCCTAAAAAGGAGTGCCTTTTTTATGGGCAAGACCACTAAGAAATTGGAACAAACTATTTTTGATTTATTAAAAGTATCGAGAATAGAACGAAATCTGACAGATAAAAAAGAAGACTTGCTTCTCAAAGAAATAATAGATGAAATCCTTGCAGAGAATATAAATAGTATTGAGAAAGATTACATTAAAATCGTTCAGGACCTGGAAGAGATGCCGGTGATTTATTTTTCCAGAATCAATATGAAAAGTGTATTAGCCAACCTTTTGACCAATGCCATAAAGTACCATTCTAAGGATCGCCCTCCCAAGATTGAAATCAAAAGTTATCTTTCAGGAGCTTATGTTTGTTTGTCTGTAGCAGATAATGGCGTAGGTGTTGATTTGGAGATCCACAAAGAAAAAATATTTGGGATGTTCAATAGATTCCACAATCACGTAGAAGGCTCCGGTGTAGGGCTTTATATCGTCAAAAAACTGGTTGATGAGAATGGAGGTAAACTAGAAATAGAAAGTGTAGTCAATCAGGGAACAAGGATAAAAGTTTTCTTTCCCCAAGAAAAAACAAAAGCAGATCCTATAGTAGAATCTGCTTTTATTTAATGCGGTTATTTAGCAAAAGAATTATTCAGCATTAGATTCTTCTAATTGAATCTGATCAACGATTTTTTCCATTTGTTCTCGAGACAAAGGTTTATTGATAAAACTATCCAAGGTATTAAGCCCCGCAGCTTTTGCCTGATCGTTGGCATGTAGGGAAGAGGTGAGCATCACGACTACTTGAGTCGCTTTAAATTCATCTTCTATATCTTCATAGGCTTCCATAAATTCGAAACCATTCATGATCGGCATATTGACGTCGAGTAGAATCAGAGAAGGACGGTTGTTTTTGAAAGCCTCACTGTTTCTTAAAAATTCCAAGGCTTCCTGGCCATTGAGGGCCGTATAAATATTTTCTGCAAATCCCCATTCTTTGATATACAATTCGTGGAGATAGTTAGTTGCCTCGTCATCATCGACAAGGAGAATGGATGTGAATTTTTTCATCTTTTTAAATGTTTTGAGCTTATTTTTTCAAATGTACTGCACTAAAGTAAAAGGGGGAAGTACTTGACTGTTTGTTTTGTGACAGTAATTTGGGGTCAATTGATAGAATAAATACATATAAAATTATGCCAAAATAGAAACGCCCTTAAAGTCTTTCGGCTTTAAGGGCGTTTATTACTGGATTTTTTGTCCGAACCTACTCGATGACTTCTTTTACAAGGTCTATACCCAATTCTACCAACTGCTCTTCTGCCACCGGAGCAGGAGCATCAATCATCATATCGCGACCCTGATTGTTTTTAGGGAAGGCGATAAAATCACGGATAGAAGATTGACCATTCATGACCGCACAAAGGCGATCAAAACCAAAGGCAATTCCTCCATGCGGAGGAGCACCATATTCAAAAGCCCCCATCAAGAAACCAAATTGAGCTTCCGCTTCTTCTTTGGTAAAACCAAGGAGGTCAAAATTTCTAGACTGTAAATCCCGATCGTGAATCCGAATGGAACCTCCACCAATTTCAGAACCATTAAGCACCAAGTCATAGGCATCTGCCCGTAAGTTTTTCATTGTTTCATGGTCGCCATTCAACATGCGATCCACATCTTCTTTCTTCGGAGCAGTAAAGGGGTGGTGCATCGCATGAAAACGATTTGAATCTTCATCCCATTCCAATAAAGGAAAATCCAATACCCAAAGCGGTTTGAAATCACCGTCCTTCATCAAGTCCATCCTACGACCCATTTCCAGGCGCAATTCACCCAATTGTTTTCGGGTTTTATCAATTTCTCCAGAAAGAACCAATAATAAATCTCCTGGCTTCGCACCAAATTTCTCTACCCAAACTTGCAATTGTTCTTCGCTAAAAAACTTACCAACGGAAGATTTAATACCATCCGCGCCAACTTTTACATAAACCAAACCTTTGGCACCAATCTGTGGCCGCTGCATCCATTCAGTCAATTTCTTGATGTCCTTGTTGGAATAAGATTCTGCCTGACCTTCCGCACAGATTCCCACTACGAGTTCCGAATTATCAAAGACACTAAAGCCTTTTTCTTTGGCGACATCGTTGAGTTCTACAAACTCCATCCCAAAGCGTAAATCTGGTTTGTCAGAACCATAGCGAAGCATCGCTTCATCATAGGACATTCTGGGGAAGTCTCCCAATTCTACATCAAGCGTGTGCTTAAATAAATGCTTGGTGAGTCCTTCAAAAGTATTGAGGATATCTTCCTGAGTGACAAAAGCCATTTCGCAGTCAATCTGTGTAAACTCAGGCTGACGGTCGGCTCTCAAGTCTTCATCTCTAAAGCATTTGACAATTTGGAAATACCGATCCATGCCCGCAACCATAAGAATCTGCTTAAAGGTTTGCGGAGACTGTGGTAAAGCATAAAACTGTCCAGTATTCATTCGACTAGGAACGACAAAGTCCCGAGCACCTTCTGGTGTGCTTTTTATGAGAAAAGGAGTTTCTACCTCCACAAAATTCTGATCAGAGAGATATTTACGAGTCTCCAAAGCCAATTTGCTTCGGAAGATAATGTTTTGTTGTACTGGTGTTCGACGCAAATCGAGGTAACGATACTTCATTCGCAGATCCTCACCTCCATCTGTTTCATCAGCAATGGTGAACGGAGGAGTCTTGGAAGCATTGAGTACTTCCATTTCTGTGACAACGATTTCGACATTTCCAGTAGAGCGATTAGGGTTTTTATTACTGCGTTCTCTCACAGAACCACTAATACGCAAAACGAATTCTCTGCCTAGTTTTCTCGCTTGGGCACACAAATCCTGATCATCTTCCATATTAAAGACCAATTGGGTGATGCCATAGCGATCTCGCAGGTCAATAAATGTCATTCCTCCAAAATCCCGGCTGGCTTGTAGCCATCCGCTAAGAGTTACTTCTTGTCCAATGTTCTCCATTCGGAGTTCATCGCAGGTGTGCGTCCTGTACATGAGCTGATAAGATTTAGTTGATAAAAAAGTATAATATCATAAACGATGCCACAAAAATAAACGATCTATTTTAATAAAGCGTTCCTTTTTGCGATTATAGTTGAATAATAAAAATAAAGAAGCCGAAATTTCCAAGGAGGAAACTTCGGCTGTTCTTCAGGGAATGAAGAATTCTTTTATAAAAGGGCGCTATTTTATTTTACAATTAAGGGTTTACTTATTTGAGAATAGGCTGTTTTTAGCGTGTAATGATAGAGGCCTGCTGCACCAAAATCGGTACGTTGAAGTTCAATTTGTTGAGAACCAGCCAGTCCTTGCCATTCCATAGATTTAACGATTCTACCTAAGGCATCGGTGATACTCAATTCCACTTTACCTGGTTTTTCCAGAGAAAAGGGAATGATGGTAAATTGATCTACGGGATTGGGTTGGTTTTGCATTAGCTGGTCATTCGCAAGCTTTTGGTTTTCCAAATTGGTAGTCAAGTTAAAATCGAGGACTACTTTGGAAGCTTCTTCGGAATCTTTAGTATAAGCGAGGTTTTGAGTAAGGACGGAATTGGCGCGGAGTACTTCTTGTAAGGTGCTATTTCCTAATACCTTAAAAGTAACGCTAAAAAGAGGTTCACCGTCTTTGATTTCGATGTTTTCACCAAGACCTACCCAAAGATTGGGAATGACTCCTGTTTGTGCTTCTGTGGTATTCCAACCAATCAAATCATTTCCAGGTAAACCCACGCTTTCATGTGCTTCATAAGCTAGAACGTTTTGATCGAAAACCAAACTAAATTGATAAGCCAAAAAATCCTGAAAATCTTGAGCTAAAAAATCAACGGTGATGGTTTCGCCTGCTACCAAATCACGATTTTCGATTCTCAGTTTCAGGTCATCGTTTCCAGCAGAAAAAGGACTATTGTTGGCATTAATGTCTCCCATTTTTACTCCCCAAAACAAGAGCTCTGAAGGTGGATTATTAGGGTCGATTTCGATAAAATCTTTGCTAATGTCTCCAGGGTTGTTGATCAGGTCTACAGAGCGATCTACAAATTTCCAGGAAGTCGTTGGCAACTCATTATTGATGTAAAGAATTAGCTTATGCAGCGTTAAAATATCTAGCACATTTATCGATTGGCTATCATCCACATCTGAGGCTAATAATTGGAAAGGATTGAGCGGAGAAGAAGTTCCAATTAGGTGTCTGGCGATCAGTACCAGGTCGAGTGTACTTACTCCATTTCTATGATCCACATCTTTTACAGGATAAATTCTATACCGGCCACCGTCTGCTACTGGAGGAGCGGCGTCTAAGTCGATACAGGAACCACTACCACCACTCATCGGAGCGGCTGTGATTGGACCACTTGTTTGGCCCGGTTCGATGCTTTCAATAAAGTATTGAATATTGCTGATGGCCGTTCCTTGACCTTGATTGGGCCAATCCTTGAAAACGGTGGTGGCTCCAGGGCAAACTAAAGTTTGACTAAAGCCAATAGAGGAACAAAAGAGAATGAAGAGAAAGGAGTTGAAAAATTTCATGGGAATAGATTTACTTTTTTTAATTAGGTTTTTCGGTATTGGGTACTCCAAAATTAAGAGCAAAAAGAGTAAATAAAAAGTACAAAAAATGGGATTTGTAGAACTCTATGCGTGTAAAAAGCTTAAAGAGCTACTTAAAAATAAGGATTTTTAATCTTTTTTGTAGGATTAGGACAAAGATCTTGTGCTTGGATTGCTTGAATAAAAGAAGTTAGACCTTGTAAAACGATGCTTTTTTTTACCTGAAACAGAGAAGTAAGTGTTCAAATTAAATCACCTAATAACTTGAGCGACTTTTATTCTTATCCATCGTTAAAAAGCCTCGCCGATACTAGGCATCGCCTTGAGCCACCCGTCCGCTTTGCGGTTCACGAGCCTTGCTCGTTCATGCCTCGGCTAAAAACAAAATTCATCTCAAACCGACAAGGGAGGTTCAAGAGGTACGAACTAATTTATTGGTAACACAATTTTGACCACCTGCTTAGCAATTGAATATTGGTGTTTAAATAGCCTGGGCACTGCTAAAAACAAAAAAAGCCTCTTTCACGAAGAAAGAGGCTACATCCCAAAAACAGATTCGAGAAGGAGTTCCTGTAGGTTGTGTACTATGCAATTTGCAGGGTACTCCTCTCTTTATTGCAATATCAAAGCTTCTAATTCCTAAGAAAAATAAGCCAGATCATGCAATTAGTTCATCCAATAATTTCCCTATGACAAGATGAATGAACTTCATGAGATCAAATGCGTTTGGGGGAATCCCATGTGGGATTCCGGGGTTGATGTTCATGGAATCGATGGCTAGTGTGTAGTTGACTAGTTCAGTAGGGTGCCATCTACCGCTACTGTGTTTAATTCGTACATGGGATCATAAAACCAAAGTTGGTTTTGTTCATTGCTTTTGAACAAACCAGCGCAAGGGCCTCCTTGGGAAAAGGCTGGTTAGGGCAAAAGGAATAGTTGTGTAGTTGACTCATAGTAAAGGACTGCATTCAAAAATCCCTTCTGAATATCCTTGATGTTCATTGAAAACTATACAGTATTCCCTGCTTAATGCGCTTTTAAAGCACCAACTTCAGAATTGGTTAATGAAATGGCCTAAATAAAGCTCTATAAGAAGGTTATTCTTTTCTCTAGTGCGGTATTGGGAAATTAAAATCGGTGGGTATTGGGATGTGAAACCTTTCCGGCTTCAGTGGCAAATATATGAATAAAGTAGCGAATGTATATAACCTTTAAGGGGTATTTTAGGGCGATCGCCCCTGCAATAGAGGCAAATAAATAGGATTTGTATAAAGATAATGGTGGAATATTTACGAATAGGAGCTTTTAGCTAGTCCCTCAAGCTGAAAATATCAAATGCAGACCTAAGCACATGACACACTAGTTATTTATAAATAATGACTTTTTATTAAGTATTCCTGAGAAAGGCTTATGGATTCAAGAGACGCTCTAAATAATGGTAATATTTTTTGCTACACAAAAGTAATTCTTAAGAAAAACTTATCTGATGATTCTTGGAACAAGAATTGTACTTAATAAGAGAAGACCCACCTTTTTTTTATCTGATTCAAGGCGAACTGTAGAGCGTTAATAATTATCAGGCTGAATCACAAATTTTGTGGATACCGATGAGTAATTTGATTGTGACCGAATTAAGTGCGGAACATCTTTTTGAAAAAGCAAAAGAAATAGCTTCAGAATCTTCTGAAAAAGCTTTTGATTTGCTCGATAAAGGAGAAGCGAAAGCAAAGGCAGAGGAGAATTATCCTTTGATTTGCGATATATTGATTTTTCGAGCCCGGACATATAGGTTTCAAGGAAAGTTTTTTGATGGTATTGAGCAATGCAATCTTGCCTATCGTTCGATCAATCGTTATTTGCCCAATGACGAAAACCGACTGGCTTACCTCTATAAAGAATACGGCTGTATTTATTGTGATGGCTTTTTCAATTTCCATTCTGCTCTCGATTATACCCTAAAGGCATTGAGCTATAATGTGAAGGAGCTAAGAACAGCCTTGTACAACAATATTGGATCTCAGTACATAAGTTTAGGAGAATACGATAAAGCCTATTCTTATCTGACCAAAGGACAACGCTTTTGTCTAGAAAGTAATGACCCTTATACCCTTTGTTTTATTTATGAAAATTTTGGGAATCTAATTCGGGCAGAGAAAAATTATCCGAAAGCGATAACCTATTACCAATTAGGCCTTAGCGCCTGTGAGGAAGCTTATAAGGTTATCGAAAATGAGCAAAGTGTCGTCTATATCCAAAGCTATTTAGAGATTGGCTTGGTCAAGTGTTACCTCGAATCCAATCAGTTTAGTGAAGTTCCTACCTTGATTCAAAAGATCCAGAAACGAGCAAAAACGAGTAATTCACTTAGTGCCTTATCCAATGCTTATCTGCTGGAAGGAGAGCTTTTGTTTTTGAAAAAAGACAAAGCTGGATTTGAAAAAATATTTGCGAGTTCATTAGAATTTTGCTCTAAAAATGATTTCTATGAAGACAAGGATGAATGGTTGAGGCTGATGATTCAATTCTGTGAAAATCAGGGAGCATATAAGGAGGCCTTGATTTGTAGTAAGCAAATGGTGGCCAATCAAAAAGATCAGCGTTCGAAAATGAGGACGACCAATTTTCTCAAATTTTTGGAAGAGAAGGAATTGGAAATCTTTGAATTGGAAAAACACAATCGTGAAATCCAAATGCAGAAGGAGCAACTAGAACAGTTTGCTTATATCGTAGCGCATGATTTAAAAACACCACTCTCTAATATCTCCAACTTTATAGGTTTATTCTCTAGAAAGAATAGAGCAAAGGTAGATGAAGATTGTCAATTTTATCTAGATTTTGCCCTTGATAATTCTAAGCATTTATATAAAATGCTAGATGACTTATTGAGGTACATCACCATCGGTGAAGCCAAAGGAGACATGCCAAGCTGTGAAGTCGATAAAGTTTTGATGCATGTGATTGACAATCATACCGAGGAGATCAATAGTCGAAGAGCCATCATAGAATTTTTAGATTTTGTTCCAGTAAAAATGCATAGCTTCCATTTGGAAATCTTGTTGGGAAATCTAATTAAGAATGCCTTGAAGTTTTCTAAAAAAGAACAATCAACTTATATCAAAATTGACCTAACAGAAAATAAAGACGAATATCTTTTTAGCGTAAGTGATAATGGAATTGGGATCAAAGAAGAATACCACAAAAAAATCTTCGACGTTTTTAAGCAACTCGATAAGATGAATTACCAAGGCACCGGAATTGGCCTATCGATTTGTAAAAAAATCATCAATACTTATGGTGGAAAAATCTGGGTTTCGGATAACGAAATGGGAGGTGCGTCCTTTCACTTCAATATTCCTAAAGACCGAAGAGTAGAATTGGAGCAAGTGGCGGTTTAGTCAGAAAGACACAAGTGTTGTACTAAAAGAAAAAGGACCTTTCAGAAAAATATTCTGAAAAGTCCTTTTTTTTGTTGACCCACAAGGACTCGAACCTTGAATGACAGTACCAAAAACTGTAGTGTTACCATTACACTATGGGTCAATCCACACTTTTTAGGAAGCGCGAATGCAAATTTATAACATTTTTGGCTTTAAGTAAAGCCTTGGAGATTATTTTTTTAAAGTTTGTCTAAAAGAGAAGATTTTTCCAAATTGGATAACTGCTCTAAGCGGCAGGACTTTGGTTTTTTTCTGCCGTTAATCGAGCATGTAGTGCCTCTTCATTGAGGATATCATAGAGCATGTCGTGATATTCCGCAAATCCAGGAAGATTATTGTGTCCTCCCGCCTCAATACCAAAAAGATGGCAATTCTGAGGAACTAGCCGCTGGAGCATCTCACTATGCTTAAAAGGGATCAATACATCCTTTTTGCCATGAATGATAAAAATAGGGCAGTTTACCTTTTTGATAAATTGATCGGTGCGAATCTGATACCGCAACAACCAACGAATCGGCAATAAAAAACCATAACGTCGAATCTGATCATAAAAACTATAATAAGGAGAGTCGAGAATCAACATTTGAGGTTTGTTCCAAGAAGCAATGCGTGTGGCAATGCCACTACCCAGGGATCGACCATAAATAAGGATTTTTTCTTCCGGATATTGATCCGACAGCCATTTATAAACATGCTGGCTATCATTATAAAGGATACTTTCTGTACGGCGACCTCTGCTTTTCCCAAATCCTCGATAATCTACCATGAAAAAGTCATAGCCCTTGCTTACAAAATCCTTGGCAAATTTCCCCCAACCTTTGATACTCCGCGAATTGCCTTTAAAATAGAAAACAACACCTTTGGAATTCGGAACTTTAAAATGAATACCATTGATCGTACCGCCATCTTCCATTTCGAAATTGACTTCTTCGAAAGGAAAAGCGTATTTGTAGGTAAAGGTAGTCGGGAGAATTTCTGGTCTAAAGAAAAAGTAATCTTGCGCAAAATAAAAGATAATGCACAAAGCCGCGTAAAAGATCGCACCATATAAGAGTAAGTTCCACCACATAAGCAGGCTAAGATACTAACTGATAAATACTTCGCAACTGCCGTCCGGCTTCATCATAATCCAGACCATAACCGACTACAAATTTATCAGGAATATTAAAACCAATATAGTCTATCGGAAAATGATGTGTAATCGCGTCAGGTTTTACCAAAAGAGCGGCTACAGATAAGCTTGCGGGGGAAAGTTTTTGCAATAAGCCCAGAAAATAATGGAGCGTTTTTCCCGTATCGATAATGTCTTCAACGACAATGACATGACGATCTTTTAGGTCAACGGTGAGCCCCAGTTTAGTATTGATTTCGCCAGTAGAATTTAGGCCTTCATAAGAGGATAGCCGAGTAAAAGCCACTTCGCTGTCGATGTGAATAGCACGCATCAGGTCGGCGGTAAAAATAAAAGCACCATTTAGGACGCTGATTAGAATTGGATTTTTGTCCTTAAATTCCTGGCGAATGGTTTTTCCCATTTCTTGAACCTTTTGAGAAATCACCGCTTCATCAAGAAAGGGGGTAAATTGTAAGTCTTTTACCTGAATATTTGTTTTTTCCGTGATTTCCATAAAAATACGTTGAGTTTCAAAAAATGCTTTTACAAAAATACGTTTTATAAACCATATTGATCTAATAGGTACAGTAATCCCGTGATAGCTGCGGCTCCTAATTCCAACTCTCGTTTGTTGACCGCATCAATATTATCATTGGCGGCATGGTGATAATCGAAATACCGCTGAGAATCAGGGCGAAGCCCAAAGAGTAATCCTTTTTGACTTTTTAACGGATTGATGTCGGCGCCTCCGCCTCCTTTGCTCAGGTAAAGACCATAAGGTTCCATCAAAGAAAATCGTTGGATGATTTTTTTAAACTGCTCCACAAAAACGCTTTCATCTGCTGTACAGCTAAAACCTCTGGGCGTAAAGCCTCCCGCATCAGATTCGATGGCGGCCATATGAAATTCATTTTTAGCATTGGAAACTTCTGCATATTTCAAAGCTCCTTTCAATCCATTTTCTTCATTCATAAATAAGACACAACGAATGGTGCGCTTGGGGCGGTAGTTGAGTTGATTTAAAATGCGGAGTACTTCCATGGCATGGACACATCCTGCACCATCATCGTGTGCGCCACCTGCTACATCCCAGGAATCGAGGTGCCCACCGACCAATATAATTTCTTCCGGAAATTCTGAGCCCCGTATTTCCCCAATCACATTAAAAGAAGGTTGGTCTGGACGAGGGCTGGAGGTATTGCGCATAAAAACCTGCACTTTCTCTTTACGGGCCAACTGGCTAAGTAATTCCGCATCCAAAGTACTGATGGCGATGGAAGGAATTGGAGGCGTTCCTTCTTCATAAACACTGACTCCGGTATGTGGGAAATCATCGAGACGGGTAGTCAATGAACGAACGAGTACTCCTACTGCACCAAAGCGAGCGGCTCTGGCTGCTCCGTATACTCGTTGGTCTACCGCTCCTCCATAGGCATTGAATGTGCGTAGTTGAGTCGGGTCCATGGGGCGATTGAAAAAAACAATCTTTCCTTCGATTTTTGAACGACCAAGTTCTTCTAGTTCATCTAGTCCTTGTACTTCGATGACTTCAGCGGTTAGCCCCGCTGTTCCTGTGCCAATGGTATTGCCCAAGGCAAGCCCGCCAAGGTCAATAGTTCCTCTGCTGGGAGAATTGACGATCCTGACTTGCTCTTTTTCTCCTCTTTCCCAGCTACTTACCATGCAGGGTTGTAGCCAAACAGAATCCAATTGGAGCGTATCCAATATCTGACGGACAAATTCTACGGCGCCAGCAGATTGGGCAGAACCTGCGATTCTACCGCCATGTTGGGTACTAAGGTCACTTAACCATTGATAGCAAGCTCCTTGGCTAAGTGCTTTTTGGTAGATGCTTTTGATAAAGAAAGCATCCTCGTCAGAGGTTTTTTCCTGGGCATAGAGCATAGAAACTTGGGAAGCAAAAAAGAAAATAAAGACTAAGGCGCGAAAGTAGTACATGAAAGCTCAAGTTATTGGTGTGAAACAAAAATATTTAATTCTAAGCTAGGGATGGACATTTTGTTCAAAAATGGAGATTCGAGATTCAGCATTTACGTTTTTCTGAACAGGTCTAATCCTAATTCCTTTGTGCCCAAAATAGTGATCTAAAAAGGATAATAGCTTATTGCGGGCTTGAATAATGATTTTTAGTCAACGGGTTAAAAAAAAGCTATTTCTTATTTCTCTACAAAATTTGGAAAAAAAGACATTATCCGTATTATATTTTTTTCATACATAAAATCCCTTTTTTTATTTTGATTGGCTTGTTTTTCTTTGGAAATCAAGCGTTTAGCCTAATATTCTTAGATGTGAAATTTGGGAAATAAGAGAAAAATGGACTACTTTTGCTTCTGTTATTGTAGTTTATACACTAAATTGATTCTGCGAGAGAAAACTACTAATGGGCTTCTAAAGTTTGAAAAGAAGCCCATTAGCAGTAAAATAATTGCTAAAGAATAATTTGGTTTTATTTGGTTAGGGCGGAGGTAGTACTTTAAAGTGCTACCTCTCTTTTTTTGTACTAAAAGGTAAATCCTGATTATCCCACCTTTCATCTGGCTACATTATTTTTTTTAGTCAGAAAAATTTTAACACTTTTCTTTTGAGATAAAGGTGTCTTTTTAAAAAAGTAGGCGTCTAAATGGGGAATGGAAAATTAGCATACTAGCGAGATTTCTTTTCTTATTTCTCATAATTCTATACAAAATGCTTGTTTGCGTAGATAGTTATGAAAAATTGTCGCACAATTAACTAATTTTGCGGCGATTGATTAATAACTGATTTTTATTGATTTTTCTTGAATTCAAATTTCGAGATAAATCTAATACAAATTTTAACTACGTAGAAATTACAACTACCTGTGAAAACCCCGACGATTGAATCTAAGTCAAATGCTGGCAGGTCCAACTCTAAATTAACTGATTTGGAGTTGATTCACCTCTATTTAAGTACCAGGAATTCTGGTTACTTTCAGGTGTTATATCGGCGGTATTCAGGTAAAGTGTATAGTAAGTGTATCTCCCTGTTGAAGGATGAGGCTTTAGCTCAAGATGCAGCTCAAGAAATTTTTACCAAAATTTATTTGAATCTGGCGAAGTTTAGCGAGCGATCCAAGTTTTCCACCTGGATCTACTCCATAACTTACAATTACTGTATTGATTTTCTTAGAAGAAGGAAAAAACATAAAAACCTTTTTTCTTCTGAAATGGAAGATCCACCAGATCAAATAGACGAAGTATTAGATACGGAGTTGATGGAAATGGAAGTGGGGAGGTTGAAAAATGTATTAGAGAATATCCCGGAAGGAGACAAAGCGATCTTGTTGATGAAATATCAAGAAGAAATGTCTATCAAGGAAATTGCAGCAAGTTTGGATAAAACAGAGAGTGCAATTAAAATGAAAATAAAAAGAGCGAAACACAAAGCTCAAGCAGTATATAAATCAATTTATATTAATTAATTCCCAGTGCTATGTCTACAAATAATTTTAAAAAATTAGAAGAGGAGGAGGAAAAACAATTCCCACATGCTCCACCGGAGATTGAGAATAATTTGATGGGTAACATGCGGATGACTCATTTTATGGGAGATGTCGTAGAGCTTTATTTGCCAAGAATCTTCGAAATGATTCTTTCTTTCTTTGGTAATAACCAAGAAGTGAAAAAAAAAATGACACCCAACGATCAATTAGAAAGTGATTCTGATGATGGCCCCATAGGGAGCCCAAAATCAGATCTCTAGATATATTATCCCCCCCGGAATACTCCGGAAAACCATGTGAATAAAGAAACTGCTTACAAAATGGTCGAGAGAATTTTAACCTTATTGCAAGACTTACTGGAACAATTTTTATCGGTAATCCCAAATGTATTTGGGGCTATTATTGTATTCTTTATAGGTTGGATGATTGCCAAAATAGTGGCGCGGATCATCAAACGAGCAATGAGTGCCATCGGTATCGATAAATTAGCGGAACAGCTTAATGATATTGAAATCGTTCAAAAAACGAATGTCAAAGTAGTACCTAGTACCATTGTTTCAAAAATTATTTACTATGTTTTACTCCTGATCTTTTCTATCGTATCTGCCGAAATATTACAGGTCGAACCTGTATCTCAATTGGTATTGGATATACTAAATTATATCCCACTCGTGATTTCGGCCGCATTGGTCTTGATGATCGGTATCCTCGTCGCAGAAGCACTAAAAAATATTGTACTCACTACAACTCAATCCCTGGGAATCCCTTCCGCCAAAATTATCGCGAGTTTTGTGTTTTATTTTATACTACTGATCTCCTTAGTAACGGCACTTACTCAAATTGGTATTGACACGGATTTTCTATCGACCAACTTATCTGTAATCATAGCAGGAGCAGTATTGGCTTTTGCTATTGGATATGGTTTGGCGTCTAAAGATACCATGTCCAATTACCTGGCTTCTTTTTATAGCAAAGACCGCTTTATCATTGGTGATGTAATTAGTATCAATGGTGTTAAAGGTGAAATTATTCGCATGGACAACAATTCGCTAACACTACAATCGGAAAACTCTAAAGTTATTATTCCATTAAGTATCCTTTCGAAAGGACAGGTTGAAATTTTTGGTGACTAATCCAACACCTGTAACGTCTATATACTATAAACAAATTAGGACTCCATTATTTAATTGTAGTCTTGGTCTTAATGGTACATATCACATAGCCCATAGTCCAAAAAATCATATAAATAATTCAAGAAAATAGATCAATGAACAATCATTGGTGTGTTCATAACTATGCATTTAATTGTTAAACTAAAAATTAATTCGATGATTAAGAAAGTATTACTTTTACCCCTGGTTTTGGCTTTTTTCTGTTTGAATCTACAAGCCCAAACTGTTGAAGAACTTAAAGCACAAAAAGCAGAAAAACAAGCTCAACTTGATGCTCTTACTGGAGAGGTTAATGCCCTTCAAGGACAGATTGATGCTTTCCCAGGTTGGAAAGTAGGTGGTGTTGGAACATTAGGTTTTAATATCAACTCTAATAATGACTGGTTTGCTATCGCCAATCCTAATTCTAGTGCGACTGGCTTAGGTCTTGGTTTTACTGGTTTCGCTAACCTTGATGAAGATAAATTTTTCTGGAGAAATGGCTTGAATGTCAACTTAAATAGAATCACTGCTTTTGGAGACAAAGATATTCCTGCTACCAAATCTGTTGCTTTAGCTGACCTTTTGGATTTTGCTTCTTTATTTGGATACAAATTAAATCCAAAACTCGCTGTTTCTGCGGAAGTAAAATGGTTGTCTTCTCTAATCGAACTAGATCCTAAAGGAAATGGTGTTTTAGATGATGTTTATTCTTTTAGCCTCAATAGCCCAGGTCAATTGACTGCTAGTGCAGGTATTACTTGGTTGCCAATTACCGATTTGGTAGTATTGATTCACCCATTAGGATTCCAGCAAAACTGGCCTGGTGATTTTATCTCTTCTCCTGGTGCTAAAATTGGTGCGACTTATACCAAAGAATTATTCCCAGGATTGAAATGGAACTCTAGTTTGAGTGCCTTTATTCCTTACACTAGTGGAGCTTCTGTTGGACACAAAGATGCTGCTGATGTACTATTGAGAACAGTAGATTACAAAGGTGGTGATTTGGTGAACTGGTTGTGGAACAATGGTTTCTCTTTCACAGTATGGAAAGGAGTTGGTGTTGGTCTTAACGTTGGAATGAGAGGAGATTCTCAAATCGCAGATCAAGGTCGTTTGAGAGGTGCTGCTACTTCTTTCCTTGCAGAAAACCCTACTGCTGATGCTGCTGCACTTGCGACTGCTGCTGGCGCTGCAAATATCGCTGACAACCCATTACAGTTGTTTTGGAACTTGGGGCTTTCTTATAGCTTCTAAGTAAAAAGTATTTTATAAGAAACTTTAGATAATACTCAAGTTTCCCCATAATAGTCTTACCCAAACAAATAGACTAGGCTCACTCCTTTTTGGAGTGAGTTTTTTTTTGCCCTTTTTTATCTTATTTCTCTTAAGAGAGCGTCTCATTCTCTCTAATTGTGATGTAAAGATTTTTGATAAAACGATTCCAATTAAACACTATTGGAGACCTTTGCACTTACAAAGGTCTTCGCTCTCTTATTAGACTGACTTTCTTTCCTGGAAGAAGCTATCCTATAGAATTCTATTCCTGTACCCCTCTCATCAAAAGATATTTTGCTAACTTGCCACCTAAAGACACCGCTCCGAGATTCACTACATCATTCACTACCTTATGTCTGAAAAAAAACTCTTCCTTCTGGATGGCCATGCCTTGGTTTATCGTGCCCATTACGCATTTATTACCCGACCTTTAATTAACTCCAAAGGCTTTAACGTTTCGGCCATCAATGGCTTTACCCGTTACCTCTGGGATGTACTCAATAATCAAAACGCTACGCACGTAGCAGTCGCTTTTGATTTGTCTGGTCCAACCTTTCGCCATGAAATGTTTGAACCCTACAAGGCGAATCGGGATGCACAACCCGAAGATATTACCTTGGCTTTTCCTTATATCGAAAGCATTGTCAGGGCTTTTAATGTACCTGTCGTTACCTGTAAAGGCTACGAAGCCGATGATGTGATTGGTACCTTGGCGAAGCAGGCGGAGAAAGAAGGTTTTAAAGTTTATATGGTAACACCGGATAAAGATTATGCCCAACTAGTATCCGATACCGTATTTATGTACAAGCCAGGAAGAAAAGGAGGCGAAGTAGAAATCTTAGGGAAAAAAGAGGTTTTGGAAAAATGGGATATCGAAAGAGTTGATCAGGTGATTGACATCTTAGGCTTGCAGGGAGATGCGGTGGATAATATTCCGGGAATACCAGGGATCGGTGCAAAGACTGCCGTTAAGTTGCTCAAGCAATTTGGAGATATGGAAGGTCTCTTGGCGAATACCGATAAACTGAAAGGCAAGCAAAAAGAAAAAGTAGAAGAATTTGCAGAGCAAGGACGATTGTCCAAGGTACTGGCAACCATTGATCTTAATGTACCGATTCAATTTGACGCAGAAACCTATAAGGTGGAACCCATCAACAGGGAAGCGGTCAGTGGTATTTTTAAAGAACTCGAATTTCGTAGTCTAAGTCAACGAATACTTGGAGACAGCGGAGTAGAAGAGAAGGCCCCAAGCGGCCCCGTGCAAGGAAATTTATTTGGAGCACCAGTAGGCAATACTCCAAGAACGGCTCCACGCAAAAGCACTCCCTCGGTAGACGAACATTCTCTCGCAGAATTCAATCTCGAAAATGTAGAACACGATTATCAATTGGTCCAAACTCCCGCCGATAGAAAAAAATTGGTGAAGCTTTTAGAAAAGCAAAAAACCATTTGCTTTGATACGGAGACTACAGGGGTTGATGCCAATCAGGCAGAACTGGTCGGTCTTGCTTTTTCTGTAAAAGCCAAGGAAGGTTATTATGTTCCTACTCCTGCAGATCAAGAGGAAGCCCGAAAAATTGTAGCTGAATTCAAAGATGTTTTAGAAGATAAGAATATTGAGAAAATCGGACAAAACATCAAGTACGATATGCTCATGATGAAATGGTATGGCGTAGAAGTACAAGGTACTTTGTTTGATACCATGATCGCCCATTACCTCTGCGAACCCGACCTGCGTCATAAGCTAGATTATTTGGCGGAAGCCTACCTCAAATACCAAATGGTTCCTATCGAATCACTCATTGGTAAAAAAGGAAAAAACCAATTGAGCATGCGCGATATCGAAATAGAGCGCGTGAGCAAATATGCAGCAGAAGACGCCGATATTACTTTGCAACTTAAAGAGGTCTTTGAACCGATGCTGGAAGAAATTGGCGCGACTAAATTGTATCAGGAAATTGAAGCACCACTCATCAAAGTACTCACGGATATTGAATTTGAAGGCGTGCGAATCAACCCTGATTTCCTCAACGATTATTCCAAGGTCTTGGGCGCTTTGATTGAAGAAAAAGAAAAAGTCATTTACGAAGAAGCTGGAAAAAAATTCAACATCAATTCTCCCAAACAAGTTGGAGATATTTTGTTTGTGCAAATGGAAATTCCTTATCGCTGGAGAAAAACTTCCACAGGAAAATTCTCTACTAACGAAACCAAATTATCAGAATTAGCCTTAGAGTATCCTTTTGTTCAATCGATCTTGGATTACAGAAAAATCAATAAACTTAAATCGACCTACGTAGATGCTTTACCTCAATTGGTAAACCCGCGTACCGGCCGAGTACACAGTTCTTTTAATCAAGCCAGAGCCGCTACAGGACGTTTGAGTTCTGAAGGTCCCAACTTGCAAAACATCCCAATTCGAGATGAAGCGGGTCGCGAAATTCGAAAAGCATTTGAGCCTCGGGATAAAGATCACATCTTATTGGCTGCGGATTATTCGCAGATCGAATTGCGGCTTATCGCAGAGATTAGTGGAGATGCCGCGATGATAGAAGCTTTCCAACTAGGACATGATATTCACCAGGCAACGGCAGCAAAAGTATATGGTAAAACTTTGGAAGAAGTAACACCCGACGAAAGAAGAAATGCCAAGACGGTCAACTTTAGTATCATCTATGGTGCTGGTGCGACCAATCTTTCTCGACAACTTAGTATCAAACGAACGGAAGCAAGTGAATTGATCAAAAACTATTTCCAACAATACCAGGGACTCAAAGACTACATGGATAAGACCGTAGAATTTGCTCAGGAAAATGGTTATGTCACCACGCTCTTAGGTCGTCGTCGTTACCTGCGCGATATCAATTCCAAAAGCGGTCTCGAAAGAAGCAATGCGGAACGGGTAGCGGTCAATACCCCAATCCAGGGCTCCGCTGCAGACATGATCAAAATCGCAATGATTGACATCCACAAGTTTTTACAAGAAGGAAATTACAAAACCAAAATGATCATGCAAGTACATGATGAATTGGTATTTGATGTCCACAAAGATGAGTTGGAAGAACTTCGTCCGGTGATCGAAGAAAAAATGAAAAATGCTTTGCCCAATTTAAAAGTACCAATCATCGTAGGGATGGGGACGGGACAAAATTGGCTGGAAGCGCATTAAGGTTTTTGATTGAGAACAGGTTTCATTCACTGCGAATAAAACCTGTTCCCAGTACAACGTTTAATATATCCTAACCATGAAATTTAAAACCCCCATTCCCGTTCGTGAATTGGCCCAACGATTCGATTTGCAAATCATTGGCGATGAAAATTTGTTGGCCACCGGGATCAATGAGATCCATAAAGTCGAAGCAGGGGACATCACTTTTTCGGATGTTAAAAAATATTTTAAAAAGTCATTGGATTCTGCGGCTACCATCATCCTTCTCAATGAAGCAGCTCCTTGTCCCGAGGGGAAAGTGATTTTGGTGGCAGAAAATCCTTTTGAGGTTTACAATAAATTGATTGTCGAACATCGTCCTACGATTTACAAATCTTCTTTG